>PFAV01000074.1:5855-12189 GCA_002773545.1 bacterium (Candidatus Gribaldobacteria) CG10_big_fil_rev_8_21_14_0_10_41_12
TTTGAAGGTCTTTGGGGGCTGTTATCAATATAAGCTTTAATAAATTCTCTCACTAATGGAAGATGTTCTTTTTTTATATACCCTGGATTAGATTCTAGAACCTCTTTAATTTTTTTTAGATATTCTCCTTGTGTCTTAAAAGTTGGTATCTTCTCTCATTCCCTCTCATCTATGGGAATTTCTCTCTCTGATAATTCAATAATTTGATTTTTATTTTCAATTACTGATTCAAAGCATGAAAGATAAAATTTCAAAGGAGCATATAATTTTTGATATTCTTTCTCTTTCTTCTTTCCTTTCTCACTAAGCCAATCAAAAGATTTAGTTACTAAAGTAGCTATGACAGATGATCCTAAAACTATTAAAATAATTTGTTCCCAATCAATCAACATGATTTTATTTTAAAATTGCTTTAATTATTTTTAGCTCCAAAAATCAAGTAAATTTTTGATTGCTTCTCTGAATAATTTCGGCGCTTTGATGCCCAAGACCAAATCGCCGTTTTCGTTGAGTAAAAAGCCGACTTTAATTTCAATGATTTTCGTTTCCGTTCCGCCATACAAAACAACAGTGCGAGTAATTTTGAATTTTGGATAATACTCTTTGATATAGGTTTTTTCTATATCGCTAAAGCCCTTTAATTCCTTAATTCCGTTTTGGCGAAATTGATATTTTTTGCCCTCAATATTGATAATTTCGCTTCTGCCAAAATCAATCAAAATTAAATCAGGAATGCTGATTATTTTATTTTTATTGCCGGCTTTATACGCTTTTCTGTCCGAGTATTTTTCAAGCGGGATATGTTTGCCCTCGCTCGTTATAAAATAACCTTTTTCGCATCCGGCGTGATTTTCAAAAATTGAATAACCTTTTGTGAAATTTTCAATTACCAAATGAATAAAAATTGTGCCAAGTTTTTCGCCCTCTGTTTCGTATTTCCAGTAGGCATCGCTCTTTGGACTTGCAGGGACACTCAAACGATCAAATTTTAAGCCAAGCCGATTAGCAATTTTTATAAACTTATTATTCGGCTGAATATGGGCTTGCTTTAAGCCGTGTTTAGTAATAATAATCTCACCTTTCCAGCCTAATTTTCTAATGGCGGCGCAAACCAAACTTAATGCTCCGATATTCGGATCATGGGCAAGTCCGTCTGATTTATATAATCTGCCAGAAACCGTAATTTTATCGCCAACTTTCTTGATTAAAATTGGAATGTTGCCTTTGTGGGCTTTCCTCATTGCTCCTTTGAGAGCGATAATTTCATCAACCGAACGGAACGGCTGAAAAATTTTGCTATCTAATTTTTTACCGAGTATTGCAACGCCCAGAGTTAATAATAATCGCGTGCCAAAAATATATGTAGCCGTTGGCACTTCTTTTTGCGTTATCTGTAGATTATAAAGCATCATTTTTTTCACTTTAGGGTAATAATAATCAATGAAAACAAACTTTGAGGCGCGTTGATAAGCGCCAGTATTTCTACTCTCTTTGTCATCAATTTTTGTTTCTTCAATGGCATATAGGGGAATATCCCTTTGGGTTGGTTGCTTTTCTTGATAAAAAATAAGGAAATCAACAAAGCTGGAAAAACCACTAACGGATTTTATAAAAACCTTGCCAATTTTATTTGAGCGAAAACCTGCTACTTCATAGAGAAAAGAAAATTTGCCATTTTCTAAAATTGGTAAAATCCGAATAGTATCAATAAAACAGGCAAACTTATGGTCTTTTGCGAACATCGTCAAAATATTAGCGATAACTTCTTGTTTTGGCCTTTCTTCGGTTAAAATCCACAAATGTTTATTTTTCATATTATTTTTCCTTACGAAATATCATAACGAATTGATGAAATTGGTTGGCAACAAAAGCGTGCGGATAGCCGAAAGGATATAGTTTTTGCGTTGCGTCATACCAAATTTTGTAGCCCTTAAAAGATATGTCTGGAATTTCTAATAATTTATCCGCTATAAAAGCATGAAGCATATTATGTTCGCCATTTTTCGGTTGTAAGTCTTTTACAAAAACAGCGATGTATCCTTTTGGCTTTAAATATTCTACTGATTTTATGATTATTTCTTTCAATGATTCAAGAAAGTTTTCTCGCTCCATATTTCCAAGATCAGTTTCCTGATTGGTAAATGGCGTGGCTACGGCTATGCCAGTTTTCTTTTTTCTTTGTCCTGTTCGCTTTTTGCTCAACATTTCCCCATATGGCGGATCGGTTAGAATAAAATCAACGGTTGTGCCTTTCTTTAATAATTTATCTATCCCTAAGGAGTTACCAATGATTGCCGTTTGTTCAGCGACACCAAGCTCTTTACAAGTTTTTTTGTATAAATCAATATACTCTTTTGATAAATCTATGCCGATTCCTTTTCGGTTAGACAATGAGCAAGCGATTAATGTTCCGCCAACACCCATAAACGGATCGAGCACAGTCTGGCCTTCCTTTGTGAAAAAATCAACAAACTTTTTCATTAATTGAGGCGGTTTTGGCGATGGGTGCTTCCCCCGTAAATAATGGGCAAAGCCGTCAGCGCCTTTTGTTGAATAATGCGTTACATCAACCGAATTTAAGAAGTAAATCCACTCTGAACCGCTTAAATCATTAAGTTTATTATTCTGGTTTATGCTTTTGAGATAATAAAGCTTTTCTCTTACCCCGTTTTTTTGATCGCCATTACTATTACTTTTATATCTTTGATAATCCTGCTCTGCTACTTCGGTTTTTCCGGCATTATTAAATAGTTTCAATATTTCATTTTCCGGCATAATACCGTCATCGTTGTAGCTCAAAATTAAATGTTTGAAATCGCTTTTTCTGATAATTTCGCCAAGCGCTTTTATGCCAGATTTTGAATTACAAAATTCGGATTTTTGATCTTCATAAGCCCTCATTCCAGTAATACCTTTAATTTCTGGCTTGTCCCACTTGGCGATAGTTTCTAAAATATGGTAGTTTGGCGCGTATTGCCGCTCATTGTAGGGCGGGTCAAGATATAAAATATCAATACCTTTCACTTGGTCAAAAACATTTAGGCCGTTGATATTGAATACTTTATGTGTTTCTTTACTTTTAATAATTTCTGGCACCTCAAGCAGCAGCTTCTTAAGCGCTCGCTTGTCCCACTCTTTAAGAAAAGCAGAGTAAGTTCCGCTGATATTCGCGATAAATGGCACTGCTTCAATAAGCGCGCCAAGCAAGAAAAAATATTCTTGCTCATTAAGTAAGTTTGATTTTTTCCATTCTTCAATTTTTTCTCGTATAGCGTCAATTCGTTTAGCGTTATCGCCAGTAAAATATTTGCGGGTATTTGCTTGACCCCGCGTGCCTTCTGGTGAGTAGTTTTTATAAATAAAACCCTCAATCACCTCTAAATTATTAAGATATTTGATTATTTCTTTTGAGTTTTGGCTATCGCTGGTAAAAAGCGTTTCCTCTAAGGGGTCTATCTTTAAGTGTTTTAATAATTTCGTGAATTTAGGATATTGATTTTGTTCAATATAAACTTTTTGCAAAACATAAGAAAAATATAAAAGGTCGGATGCAATAATTTTATAACCGAGTTTTTTGAAATGTTTGGCCACGCTACCCGTCCCAGCAAAAAGATCGCAAAAGGTGTTGCCCCTGATGTCTTTTTGTTTGACAAAGTTTTCTATAAAGCCAAGTAAATTTTCCTTGCAGCCAATGAAACGCATAATTTTTTATTGATTCATCTTTATTTATAAAACGCGCGGGAAAACCTCATATCAATATATTGGAGGTTTTTTCTTTTTTCTGGGGGCAGAGTTTTTTCTATTAAAAGGCTTAAGTTTGTTAGGACGGGTTCAAGATCGCTTGTTAAATTAAAATAAACTTCCCAGCCCTCTTGGGTTTTCATGGTTAGTTTATCTTGGCCATCGGTCAGGCAATTTTGTAAAGCAATGGCCAGTTTTTCTTGGAAAAAACTAATGACTTGCAAAATTAGCGTTATTTTTGATGGTTCAATGACTTGGCTGGGCAAAGCAGTTGGGGCTGCGCTATTTTCTACGGTAATTAAAGGCAGGGTTTTTTCAAAGGTTGTTTGAAAAGCCATACCTGCTTTGTCAATTAAATAACAAGCGTCATTTCCAGCATAGCACCAGACCGCCCGAGGAACTCTTTCTTTCAGCTGTAAAGTTACAGTGTGATAAAATTCTTTTTTGATAATAACCCCTTCTACTTGCGGCATGGTTGTTTCTATTTCTTTTTTAAGGTTCGTAGTGTTTAGCAAGAAGAAAGTTTTTTTGATGGACAAAAAAGCCCAATGGTTTTCTAATTTTTGGTTGACTAAGTTTTCTATAGTTGGCGTGATGTCAGCCAAGGCGGCCGGGGATATTATTTTTATTTGATTGATGGCTAAAAGCGGCGAAAATAAGAGTAAATAAGCCAAAGAGCAAGCTAAAATTATTCCCCAAATAATTAAACGAAACCCTTGATTTTTCCAGAGAGATTTCTTTTTTTTGTATTTTGTCTTGAGGCGGGCCGCTCTTTTTTTAACGCGATATTGACTCATAAAAATTGGTTGATATTTTTTAGTGTTGCATTATGTGAGCGATCGTTCATATCTTGCAACAGTGCCAGCAAGGCGCTGGGGACGCGGCTTTCTAATAGGATGATGTCTCCGGGGCGGGTAGTGGCTTTGATTTTTTCTAAAATTTGTTCTGATTTTTCTAATAATAAAATTTTATCTTGGGCCAGGCCCGCCCCCAACGCGCCTTGTTTTAGTTCTTTGAATCTGTCTTGGGTGGTGATAATGGCCAAGTCGCAAATTTGGCCAATGGCCTGGCCTATTTTGTAGTGGGCATCTTTTGAGGCGCTCCCTAACTCTATCAAGCAGGGCATGACAATAATTTTACGAGCTTGCGGCCAGGCTGTTTTTAGATAGTCCAAGTGAGCGATAATGCCAGAGGGATTGGCCGAATAAGTGTAGTCAAGTATATTAAGGCCGCTAATCCCCTGCTTCAAGCTATGTGAGCGGATTTTTTGGCCAGCCAAAGCGATTTCTGCCATGGTCAGACCCAATGTTTTAGCTACAGCCGCGGCCATTAAAACATTAATAATGTTTTGTCGGCCAATTAGGTTTATGGCAAAGCGCGCCTGATCGCCATCTTGGCTAAGGGCGGTAAAAGAAATTTTTTCTTTTTCTATTTTTATATCCTCGGCCCAAAAATCTGCCTTTGTTTCACTGGAGCAAAATATTTTAGATTTAACTTGCAGGTTTTTTGAAAATTGTTTAATTCCGAAGGAATTACAGTGAGCGGAGCGAACGGTTCTTGGCAAATTGCTAATTGATAATTTTTCATCGTCTCCATTTAGTATGGCAGTCCCCTGCTCGGGCAGGGCTTCTATCAGCTCAAATTTTGCTTTGATAATATTTTTTTGCGAGCCGAAAGTCGCCAAGTGTTGTTCGTTGATGCCCGTGAGTATGCCAATTTGCGGCTGGAGCATAGCGCAAACTTGCTTAATTTTTCCTCGTTGGTAGGCGCCTACTTCAGCTATCAAAACTTGGTGTTCGGGCTTAAGCTTATGGAGAATTGTTTGGGCGATGCCGATTTCCGCGTTGATGTTTTTTTCAGTTGCCAAAACTGAAAATTTTTCTGAGAGCATGGCTGAAAGAAAATCTTTGGTAGTTGTTTTGCCATAACTGCCGGTAATGGCTATCACGGTAAGGTTTTTGAACTGCGCTCTTTTGGCTTGGGCTTTTTTCATCATATAAATTTGCCAAAGCCAAGCGGGTATTTGAAAAATTAAAATAAAAACAGAGGTAATAATTGGCAAGAAAAATAGCCACAGCAAAATAAGCAAACGAAAAGCGCTGTCTGACTGGCTAAAAATAAGCCAAAAAAAAGCTCCTTGCAAAACAAACCAAAGGCCGGCTATGAAGATAGTTTTTTTGGTGGCCAAAGGCAGTTTGACGCGATACCAAGCGGCCATAAGCTTTTTTATTTTTTGCGCTTCAAAATGCGCTTTGAAACGGCCTAAGTGATAATTTTTTAACTGCCATAACCACAGCCAGAATAAAAATATCTTGACAAAAAACAAATACCAAAAAATAGCGATAATAATTTTAACTATTTGTTCCATAATCAATATTTGCGCGATCGCATAAATTATGAGAGGGTTTGGGTTTATGGTAAAAGGGTTGAGTTAATGAAATTTTTTATTGCTGGCGCTAATTTTTCCGGACATTGCAAGTGCAGTGAATGGCCATTTTGGGGTAAGACCTCCAGCCGAGAATTTTTTATTTTTTCTTTCATTAAATAAGCGTCTTTGATGGGTGTAAATGAGTCTTTTTTGCCCCAAATAATC
>PFAV01000026.1:0-6401 GCA_002773545.1 bacterium (Candidatus Gribaldobacteria) CG10_big_fil_rev_8_21_14_0_10_41_12
ATAAAATGCATCCCCTCACTTATTTTTTAATTTTTCGGATTATCAAGAAATTTAAAAAAGCTAATCTTCAAATGTGTCATTCTGAGGCCTAATGGCCGAAGAATCTCAGAGAATCAGCAAAAGAGATTCTTCGCCTGCTGGCTCAGAATGACAAATTCTAGATATTTTTATGAAAATAATCGCTGACTTTCATATTCATTCTAAATATTCCCGAGCCACTTCGCCCCAGATGAATTTAGAAAATATCAGCCAGGCCGCCCAAACCAAGGGAGCGCAAGTGATTTCCACGGGCGATTTTACCCATCCAGCTTGGTTCCGCGAGCTGAAAGATAAGTTGAAACCAGCCGAGACAGGGCTTTTCAAATTAAAAACTAAAAACGAAAAAATAAAAGATGAGGAGGAAACGAGATTTATTCTCACTACCGAGATAAGCTGTATTTATTCTAAAAATGGCAAAGTGAGAAAAACGCACATTTTAATTTTCGCGCCCGACTTAGCCACCGTAGAAAAAATCAACACTCGTTTAGCCACCATTGGCAATCTTAAGGCCGATGGCCGTCCTATTTTGGGCTTAGACGCTAAGAACTTATTGAAAATTGTTTTAGAAATAAATCCGGATTGCTTGGTAGTGCCAGCGCATTGCTGGACTCCTTGGTTCGCGGTGTTTGGCTCTAAAAGCGGTTTTGACTCGCTGGAAGAATGTTTTGAAGAGCAAATTAAAAATATTTTTGCCGTGGAAACAGGCCTAAGTTCAGACCCGGCCATGAATTGGCAATTATCATCCTTGGACAAAGTGGCTTTAATCAGTTGTTCGGACGCCCATAGCGCCCCTAAGATCGGCCGGGAGGCCTGCGTGTTTGACACAGAGTTGAGTTATCCGGCCATTATTGAGGCCATCAAAAGCAAAAACCCCAAAAAGTTTTTATGCACCATTGAATTTTTTCCTGAAGAAGGCAAGTATCACTATGACGGCCATCGGCTTTGCAATGTGCGGCTATCTCCGGCTGAAACTAAAAAATACCGCGGGCTTTGTCCGGTTTGCGGTAAGCCATTAGTCATAGGCGTGGCCAGCCGGGTGGCGGCCTTAGCCGACCGCCCCGAGGGCTTTGCGCCGCCCCAGGCCATTCCCTACAAACGGCTTATTCCTTTAAGCCAAGTAGTTAGCGAAGTGTTAGGCGTGGGCGAAGCAAGCAAGAGGGTACAAGAAATTTATCAGCGGCTTATCTCAAAATTAGGGCCGGAGCTAGCTATTTTAATTGATTGCCCTTTGTCTGGCATAGAAAAAGTTGGCGGCTCGGCCTTGGCCTTGGCTATTCAAAAAATGAGAGCGGGCCAGGTAAACATTGAGCCGGGTTATGACGGCGTTTATGGCCAAATCAGCATTTTGTCAGCCAATGAAAGAAAAGACCTTGGAGATAGACAGGGCTTGCTTTTTTAAGGCCTTTACAGAGTGGTTTGTTGTGCTACAATTTAAGGGTTGCATTATGAAAATTATACCAGCTATTGATGTGATTAATGGTCGTTGCGTTAGATTATTTAAGGGCGATTACAATTTCCAAAAGGATTATTTACCTAGTCCTTTTGAGGTGGCTAAAAAAATTGAACAAGCCGGTTTTAGCGATTTGCATTTGATTGATTTAGAGGGCGCTAAAGAGGGTAGGGTAGTTAATTGGCCAGTAATTGAACAAATAACCCAAAACACTAAATTGGCTGTTGAGGTGGGCGGGGGCGTGCGCGCCAAAGACGAAGTCGCGCGGTTGTTGGCCTTGGGCGTTCAAAGAATTATGTTAGGCAGTTTGGCCTTGCAAAACCCCGAGATCTTAAAGGATTTATTGGTCGCTTTTGGCTCAGAAAAAATAATGGTTGATATTGGCTGGAAAGACGGCGGGGTGTATTATCACGGCTGGCAAGAAAAGGCGGATAAAGAATTTGAGCAGGTTCTTAAAGAGTTATTGGCTCTGGGCGTGAACCGTATTTTACTCACTGATGTTGATAAAGATGGCGCCTTGCAGGGGCCGAATTTCGGGCTTTACGAGCGGGTTGGCCGCGATTTTCCCGAATTATTAGTAACCGCTTCGGGCGGGATAAGCAGTAAAAGCGATTTGCGTCGTTTGAAAAACAGCGGCGTTGAGGCGGTGGTAGTGGGCAAGGCCTTTCACGAAGGCTGGCTTTCTTTGAGCGATTTACAAAACTATGAGCGATAAATTGAAAACAATTAAAATTAAAAACATTAGCGATTTTGTCCAGCAGGTTGATTGGGCCAAAGTTCATGGCTTGGCTCCGGTTATTACGCAGGACTATTGGAGCAGTCGGGTTTTGATGTTGGGCTATATGAACCGAGAGGCCTTGCAAAAAACTTTAACCGAAGGTAAAATAACTTATTATTCGCGCATTCGCTCAGTCCTCTGGACAAAAGGCGAAACCTCGGGTAATTTTCAAATAGTAAAAAAGGTTTTTTTGGATTGCGATAATGACACCATCCTAATAAAAATCAAACAAAAAGGCGTGGTTTGCCATACCGGCCGTAAAACTTGTTTTTATCAGGAAATCAATTAGAATTTACCGCGTCAATGTCATTCTGAGGCCTAATGGCCGAAGAATTTCTGGGATTCTTCGCCTACTGGCTCAGAGTGACAAATACATAAATTTATGCCAACAAAAAATAAACTTCGTTTGGGTATTCCTGGCCGCGCTTTGCGAGGACAAACCATTGAGCTTTTGCAAAAGGCCGGCTATAGCGTGAGCGTTTCAGCCAGCGGCCATAAAATAACTCTTGACGACCCGGAGATTGAATGTTTTTTTTCCAAAACCCAAGAATTGGCCGAGTTGACGCAAGCTGGCATGTTAGACGCTTGTATTACGCACAAGGCCCGGCTTTTGGAGCAAAACATCAAGGCCAAAGAAATCAGCCAGCTCAATTATGGCAACGGCACTTGGCATATTACCCGAGTGGTTTTGTCTGCGCCAGTTGATTCCAAAATTAAATCTGTCAAGGACTTAAACGGCCAAGAGGTCTTTTCCCGCCTGCCCAATTTAACTAAAAAGTTCTTAGTAGACCAAGGGATTAAAGCCAAGGTTACCAAAGTTGGCTTCCCGGGCGAAGCCAAGGGAGAAATGTTTAACAAGCCCTTGGTTGATTTCACTAATACTGGGCGCACATTGGCGGAGCATAATATGAAAATAATAGCCGAGTTAATGACAACCTTGCCGTGCTTGGTGATGAACCCTGTTTCTTATCAAGATGCTTGGAAAAGGCAAAAAACCGAAAATTTGGCTCTGCTTTTGAATAGCGCTCGCCTGGCCATGGATATGGTTGGCTTAATGATGCATGTAGAGAACGGCTTGATGCCCGAAGTTTTGAAGGTCTTGCCAGCTATGAAAAAACCAACTGTCACCCAACTGCGGGGAGAAAATTTGTTTGATGTTTTAACAGTGGTTGACAGAAAAGAAGCCAGAGAGTTGGTGCCTCAATTGAAAAAGATTGGTTGCACTAATATTGTGGAATTCCCTTTAGAAAAAGTTATCATCTAACAGCTAAGCTGTATTAAAATGCCCAAAATAAAAGAAAATTTACGCCAGAAGATTGTTTTTGGCATTCCCAAGGGCTCTTTGCAGGGAAACTCCTTGCTGTTTTTGCGCCAGGCCGGTTTTAATATTTATGTGGTCCCGCGGGTTTGCCAGCCCAAAATTGACGACTCGCAAATTAATTGTTTCTTGCTGCGGGCGCAGGAAATTCCTAAATATGTCTCTTTGGGCAAGCTAGACGCCGGCATTGCGGCTACCGATTGGATTCTTGAGCAAAAAGCCAAGGTAATTGAAGTTTGCGATTTGGATTTTGCTAAAAAAACTGTTGGTCGGGGCCCTAAATGGGTTTTAGCGGTGCCCCAGACCTCGCCCATTAAATCAGTCAAGGATTTGCAAGGCAAAGTGGTGGCTTCGGAAATAGTTAATGTAACTAATGCCTATTTGCAAAGAAAAGGGGTTAAAGCCAAGGTAGAATTTTCTTGGGGCGCCAGCGAGGCCAAGGCCCCTTTGTTTGCTGACGCGGTGGTGGATATCACGGAAACCGGTGAATCATTGAGGGCTAATAATTTAAGAATTTTAGACACTGTTTTAGAGGTAAAAACCAAGCTAATCGCCAGCCCATTGGCTTGGCAGAATTTATGGAAGCGCGAAAAGATTGAAACAATGGCTATGCTAATTTATGGCCGAGTGCGGGGCCATCAAATGAGCAATATTATGGCGCACACTACCTCGGCTAATTTGCCAAAAATTTTGGCGGTGGCTAAAAAATACGACCAGGCCTCGGTTAAGAAAATAGCAGGCACTGACTATTATGATATTTCTTTTCGTTGCCAGGCCTTGCAAGCTCGCGATTTGTTGCCGGCCTTAAAAATGGCTGGAGCGCATGGCATAGTGCAGTCGCCCGCCTTCCGCTTGGGCTAATTGACGCAAACACAATTATCGCTATGGATGTTAATAAAATTTATTATCTAACCAAAGACGGCTTGGAAAATCTGAAAAATGATTTACAACAAGCCAAGGACTTAAGAAAAGCCAAATTGGGCAAAGAAGCGCCCGCGGCTTTTTATTCAGAAGAGTTAAACTCGGAGTTTGTTTCGTTTCGCGATGAAATGGATGTTTTGGACGCCAAAATAGATGAAATGGAGCATGTTTTAAAAAATTATGAAATCATCAAGCCGCCCTTGGCCAGTGAAAAAGACAAGATTGGCTTGGGAGCTAAAGTGAGGGTGGAAATTGACGGCGCCACTGATGATTTTATTATTGTGGGCACTTGGGAGGCCAACCCGGCTTTGGGGTTGATTTCTGATGAATCGCCAGTGGGCAAAGCCTTGCTTGGCAAAAAAGTGGGCGAGATGGCCGTACTTAACTCACCGATTAAAATTGCTTACAAAATCAAAAAAATCACCTATTAGATGAGCTTTTTACAAACTCAATGAGGCGATGGTTAAAATTTTTTGGGCTGGCGCTTTTGGGCGCAATTCTTTTTTTGATAGTAGCGGTCAAAACCGGCCCGTCTAATTTAGGACGGGTATTTGCTTTGCTGTTTGATTTCAATAGTTTTTCATTAGTGATTATTAGTTTAGTGGTAGTATACTTTGGAGCGTTGCGTTCTTCTATTGTTTTGCGATCGTTTGGTTACAAGCTGTCCCTTTGGTCATTAACTACATTGTGGCTGGCTGGGTTTGGCGCGGGTTACGCTCTGCCTGTTTCTGCTTTGGGCGGGGATGTTGTTAAGGTCTATTTTACTAAAAAAAAGTTTAACTTTCTTTCTTGGGAAAGGGCTATCGCCGCCACTGGGGCGGAGCGGATTCTTGACGCGACAGCGTTTTTTGTTTTTTTAGTAGCTGGCTTGGCGGTTTTCGCCATTAAAAATGACTTAACCACTGTTTTAAGCGTTGGGGTTTTGGCTGGCTTGGCTATTATTATGGCTGGCCTTGTTTTGTTTTACTTCAAGGCCAGGAAAAAACAAGGCATTTTGCAAGGGCTTTTTGATTTTTCCGGCCTAGCTAAATTAAAGTTTTTTAAGGGGCAAGGCAATGACATTTTGTTGGGGGCTGAAAAAGAAATGCTGGTATTTTTTCATACCTCTAAAAGCTATTTTGGGCAGGCTTTGGCTGTTTCTTTTTTACGCTATCTGGCGCTTTTTGCCCGGGCTTGGCTTTTGTTGTTTTTCGTAACCGGACACATCGGCTTATTTAAATCGTTGGCTGTTTTTGGTTTTACCAATTTGGGCTCTATCCCGCCGGTGCCCGCTTCTTTGGGCACCTTAGAGCTAAGTGTGGGCCTATGTTTTAAGGGCTTGGGGCTGGGCTTTGACAGCGGGGCGGTTTTTAGTATGATTTTGCGCAGCATTGATTTGCTGTTGTGTTTGGTTGGCTTGGTCTATGGCGCCAAGTTTGCCTTAGCCATAGCGGAGCGGCGCGTTTTAAGCCTGTTCAAGATTGGACGGGGTCAGACCCCGTCCCAAACTTGAGTTTTTCCACATATCTGCCCCAAGGGCTTTACAAAGGGGCTTTGATAAGCCATAATTATAAAATAACGATTTACCGCAAAGGTCGTTCTTCAAGTTATTTTTTAATTAAATCAATGAAAAAAATATTGTCGTTTCTTATTTTAGGAGTTTTGCTAATTGGGCTGGTGGCGCCGGTTTTAGCGCAAGCCCAGGAGGACTTGCCTAATGGTTGTAAATTGACCAAATTATCCGCTGTTTTTACTGGCGCGAAATGCGGCGGCACAGCGCCTGGTGGCACAGAAATTGTTGGAGAAGAAACCATCTGCGACCCAACAGGTATAGGTATGGAGGATTGCGGCATGTGCTGTTTGATAAATGTTATTTATGTGGTTTGCGATTGGGTTTTCTATTTGATGATGATTGC
>PFAV01000026.1:6427-6927 GCA_002773545.1 bacterium (Candidatus Gribaldobacteria) CG10_big_fil_rev_8_21_14_0_10_41_12
CCTTCGGTGGTTAAATTGATTGTGGGAATGTAGTTTTTTGTTTTTGAAGTATGAGAAAAATGTTATCGGCCATAATTTTGGGGTTTTTGGTTGTTGGGCTTTTGGCGCCTCTGGCTAATTTTGCTTTGGCCCAAATTGGCGGCGAAAATTTAAATTCTTGCTGTAAGATTAGCGCGAAATTCAGCGCGTTTCATAAGAGTAAAGGAACTCCGCCTGTTGCTGTAGTAGATTATCCTATCGTCTGGGATCATCAGAAGATTTGTATAGTAGGCGAGGAAGGGGGAAGTTGTGTTATTGACGGCGAAACTTACACATTGGAGAATGCTGGTGATCTTAAAGAGGACGGCACTAATGAAATTTACACCTGCGGCGGAACAGATGCTGGCACAGTAGCCATAGAGGGCTGGGGCTTGGTTTGTTTGTTGAACACTGTTTATAATGTTACTAATTGGGTTTTTTACCTAATGATGATAGCGGTGGTGATTATCTTTGTGGCGGCT
>PFAV01000029.1:0-5790 GCA_002773545.1 bacterium (Candidatus Gribaldobacteria) CG10_big_fil_rev_8_21_14_0_10_41_12
TGGGCTACGGCCTCAAAACATTTTGCTCGTCTTCCTCGCCTCGCTCGAAAATCTAAAATTTCGCTACGAAATAGTTTTGCAACCATCTCAATTGATAATTGAAAATTAAAAAACCTATGCTTAACAAAATAAACAAAGACATTCTCAAACAAGTTTATTTACCCCGACCCTCCGAATCTCATAAATACGACTTCGGGCTTTTATTGGTGGTGGGCGGCGGCGATTTTTACACGGGCTCGCCAGCCTTGGCGGCTATGGCGGCGTTCAGGGCGGGCGTGGATATGACGCACATTTTGGCGCCCAAAAGAGCCGCCGATATTATTGCCGGCTTTTCGCCCAACTTGGCGGCCTATCCTTTCAAGGGAAAAATTTTCGGCAACGATGATTTGCCAACCTTGTTGGCCTTCACCGAATCGGCGCAAAGCGTGGCAGGCGAAAAAACCGCGGTGGTCTTGGGCGGGGGAATGGGGCGCTCGAGCGAAACTAAAAAAGCTATTTTGGCTTATTTGCAACAAACAAAAATAAAAGCTGTGATTGACGCTGATGGTATTCACGCGGTGAGCGAAAATCTTGACGCAATCCGTGGCCGCAATTTTATTTTTACGCCGCATAGTTACGAATTTTTGACGCTCACGGGTCGCGATATTCGCGAGGCCAAACTGGAAGAAAAAATAATAGTCGTGCAGGAAGAAGCCAAAAAGTTCGGCGGCATTATTATTTTGAAAGGAGCAACCGACATTATTTCTAATGGCTTTGAAACAGTCATTGACCAGGGCGGCTCGCCCTTTATGACGGTGGGTGGCACGGGCGACACCTTGGCGGGCATTGCCGGCTCATTGCTGGCGCAGGGTTGCGACCCATTTTTGGCGGCCCAAGCGGCCAGCTTTATTAACGGCAAAGCGGGAGAATTGGCCGCGACGAAATTCGGCCCAGCCATGCTGGCTACTGACTTGATAGAGGAAATAGCGAATGTGATAAAATAATAGAAATCAGATGTCAACAAGCTTGTTGACATCTGATTTCAACAGCGAAACCAAGGTTTTTTATGTTATACGACCTTATAATCATTGGCGGCGGGCCGGCTGGTATAACCGCTGGCATTTACGCGGCTCGCAAAAAATTAAACACTTTGCTGATTGCCAAGGATTTTTTTGGTCAGACAGCCAAAACAGGCGAAATTGATAATTGGCCGGGCAGCCCAAAAATTTCGGGCGGCGCTTTAATGCAAAATTTTGAAAAGCATCTAAAAAATTTCGCCCTTGGCATTAAAGAAAACCAAACCGTAATTTCAGTTAAGCAAGAAGCGGTTCAAGAAGGAGCTTCGCTCCTTCCTGCAGGAAGGAGCGAAGCTCCTTCCTCAGCTTCTTTCGTAGTTCGGATTGAGAGCGGGGAGAGCTTTGAGGCCAAGGCCTTGGTGGTTTGTTCGGGTGCCAGCCCTAAAAGATTGGGCGTGCCGGGCGAAGATAAATTTACAGGCAAAGGAGTTTCGTTTTGTTCTTTATGCGACGCGCCGTTTTTTCAGGGTAAAAATGTGGCGGTGGCGGGCGGGGGCAATTCGGCTTTGGAAGCGGCTTTGGATTTAGCCAAATACGCCGATAAAATTTATCTTTTGGAGGCGGGCGATTTTTTGCAAGGCGATCCTTTGTTGCAGGATTCGCTCAAGCAAACTGGCAAGGTGGAAATTCGCCTCAACCAAGAAATTAAAGAAATTCAAGGTAAGACCATGGTGGAAGGCGCGATGGTGTTTGATCGTTCTTCGCAAAAAACAGAAATTATAGCGGTGGCTGGCGTTTTTGTAGAAATCGGCTGGACAGCGCAAAGCGATTTTTTGGGCGATTTGCTATCAAAAAACGAGCGGGGCGAAATTATCGCCGACCCTGAAACCGGCCAAACTTCGCTGGAGGGCGTTTGGGCCGCCGGCGATTGCGTCAACGCCAAATACAAGCAAATCCTTTTGGCCTCGGCCAGCGGCGCCCGAGCCGCGTTGTCAGCCTATGAATACCTAAACAAATTAAAAGTGAAAAACGATGAAAATAATTTTAATAAAATCTCGGGAAATTTTAACTTCTAAAGGAACTCCTACTGTTGAAGTAGTTTTGGCCACGGCCAAAGGCCAGTTTGTCGCTTCAGTTCCGTCGGGCGTTTCTACTAGCGATTATGAAGCCGTGGAAATTCCAGCCAATGAGGTGGTTAAAAAAATAGCGGAGATTGAGCCACTGCTCAAGGCCTGCGAATTTTTCAGCCAAAAAGAGTTTGACTGTTTTTTAATCAAACAAGACGGCACCAAAAATAAATCGCGCTTGGGCGCTAATACCATATTGGCGTTGTCCATAGCTTTTGCCCGAGCCATGGCCTTGGAGAACAACCAACAACTTTTTGAGTATCTCGGACAAGAAGTTAAGGAAGGAGCGAAGCTCCTTCCTGCAAGAAGGAGCTTCGCTCCTTCCTCTCGAAATATCGAAATATCGACATATCATTTACCCCGTCCTTGCGTGCTGTTGTTTGAGGGGGGCAAGCACGGCCCAGCAGATGGCGGCTTAACTTTTCAGGAAATTATGTTGGCGCCAAGCGGCGGCTCTTTTCAAGAAATGCTGGACAAAGCCAAGAATGTTTTCGCGGACCTGCAAAGCCAGCTAAACTATCCTTTGGGCGTGGAGGGCGGTATGGTGGCGCCTCTCAAAGAAGAAGAAATTTTAGACCTGATTAGCCAACACACCACCGAGCCAATAGGCATAGATGCGGCGGCCTCGTCTTTTTTTAGCCAAGGGAAATATAATTTAGGCGGCCAAGAAATTTCCACGGGAAATCTTTTAGCTTTTTATCAAACGCTGAAAGAAAATTATAATATTTTATTTCTTGAAGACCCTTTCAGTCAAAATGATATTAGAGCTTGGAAAAAAGCTAAAGAAATTTTCGCGGTGGGCGATGACCTTTTAGCCACTAATATCAAGCGAATGAAAAAGGCCAAAAAATTTTGTTGGGGAGCGATTATTAAGCCCAATCAAATAGGCACTGTTTGGGAAACATTGCAAGCCGTTCAATTGGCTAAAAAATTCGGCTGGAAAATTATTGTTTCGCACCGAGCGGGCGAAACCAATGACAGTTTTATCGCTGATTTGGCCGTGGGCATTGGCGCTGATTTTATCAAAGCGGGCGGGCTAACCCAGCCAGTACGGCTGGCCAAATACAACCGCCTCATAGAAATTGAAAAACAGCTAAGTTAAAAGTTTGGCCGGGGTCAGACCCCAGCCAAATTAAAAATTAATTTTGTATGCACAAAATTGTATTACTAAGGCACGGGGAAAGCGTTTGGAACCGTGACAATATTTTCGCGGGCTGGGCGGATGTGGCCTTGTCGGAGAGGGGAGTGGAGCAGGCCAAAACAGCCGGGAGTGTTTTGCGAGAAAACGGCTTGGTGTTTGATTTGGCCTTTACTTCGGTTTTACAAAGGGCCACCGACACCTTGGAAATTGTTTTACAAGAAATGGGCTTGGCAGATGTAGTAATAGTAGAGAGTTCTGCTTGCCTCAACGAAAGGCATTATGGCATCTTGCAGGGCGTAAATAAAAAATCAGCGGTTGAAAAGTTTGGCGCCGAGCAGACGCAAGCATGGCGGCGCGGCTATAACGAGTGTCCGCCCGAGGGCGAGTCATTGGCTGATGTGGTGGGGCGAGTAGCGCCTTACTGGCAGGAAAAAATAGCGCCCGCGATTTTGGCTGGTAAAAAGGTTTTGATTGTGGCTCATGGCAACAGCTTGCGGGCCTTGGTAAAATTACTTGACCATCTATCTGATGAAGCAGTGGAAGGCCTCAACATTCCTACTGGCCTGCCGTTAGTTTACGAACTGGACAAAAATTTGCAGCCGTTAAAGCATTATTATTTAGCCAATGACATTGAAGTCGCCAAAGCCATCAAAGCAGTTGAAGCAGAGACCAAAACATAAACCCAAATATAAACCCGCTGTTTAATTTGTGCGATCGCACAAATTAAACAGCGGGTTGAACGAAGCTATTGCCAAGAGAAAAATCATTTGTTAAAATAAAAAAAATAATTCGAATTGAATATCTGAGGACAGACCTCCCTTAAACTGATTATTATATTTATTCAAGTTAGAGGAGGTCTGCCCTCGGATATTCAATTCGCCAAAAAAATGTCTAATTTTTTCAACTTGGAAAAGACGCAAAATTTAATCATCGGAGTTTTGCTGGTGGCCGTGGTTGTGCTGGCCTATTTGCAGTTTGCGCCCAACTCTGTCATACCCGGGCAAATGTCGCAAAAAGCGGCCGTGGACAACGCCATGGCTTTTATTAACGGAACCGTGTTAAAAACCAGCCCGGATAAAGCCGAATTAAGCGGCGAGCCAGTTAAGGAGGCCGGCCTTTATAAATTTATTGTTAAAGTAAGCACTCAAGAAGTGCCGCTTTATGTTTCTCAAGATGGCAATTTGTTGTTTATGCAACCGCCAGCCAACATTAAAGAAGAAAATACCAAGGCCCAGGCGGCCGCCAACGCTACTAGCACCCCTGGCGCCACTGCGCCGCCAACTGGAGAAACCACTGTCGGCGACTTTGTGGCCACTGCTGACGAAGTTTGTTTGGAAAACGGCAAGCCGACCGTCTACTTTTTTGGCTCCGAGAGTTGCCCGCATTGCAAATGGGAAAAACCGATTATAGAAAAAATCGCCCAAACTTTTAGCGGATTAATTTCCTTTCACGAAAATGTAGACAACAATAAAGATATGGATGTTTTTGGCAAATACAGCCAAGGCGGCATACCTACTTTGGTCTTGGGCTGCAAATATTTTCGCGAGGGCTCGGGCGAGCAAGCTGGCGAGGCGCAAGAATCCAAAGACCTTACTGCCTTGCTTTGCAAATTAACCAACGGCCAGCCAACTAATGTTTGCTCGGGCGTGGCTGACTTAATTAACCAAATCAAGTAATTATGATTAAAGTATACAGCACGCAATCTTGTCCTTATTGCGTTACCTTGAAAGAGTTTTTGAAAGCCAATAGCGTTATTTTTGAAGATGTTGATGTTTCTTTTGACCAAAAATTACAGCAAGAAATGATTGATAAGTCCGGGCAAATGGGCGTGCCGGTGGTGGATATAGACGGCCAGATTGTGGTGGGGTTTGACCGAGATAAAATAGCGCAACTTTTAGGGTTATGATAAAAATCGCCATCAATGGTTTTGGCCGCATTGGCGCGCTTACTGCCAAGAGGATGTTAGAGAAACATCCTTTTTTGCAATTGGCGGCGGTTAACGATTTGGCCAACGAAGAAAATCTTAAGCAATCGTTTGGCCAACAGCTGAACGCCAAGTTTTTCGCTGAAAAAGATCCCGCCAATTTGCCCTGGAAAGACCTTGGCATTGATCTTGTTTTGGAGTGTTCAGGATTTTTTACGGAAATAGACGGCGCCAAAAAACACTTGTTAGCGGGCGCTAAAAAAGTGATTATTTCAGCGCCTTCGGACTCGCCAGAAATACCTACTTATTTATTGGGTGTTAACGCGGAAAAATATAACCCAGCCCAAGACGATATGATTTCCATGGGCTCTTGCACTACCAACGCGGTGGCGCCGGTGGCGAAAATTTTAGATAAGCATTTCGGCGTTAAGGCCGGGTTTATCAACACAACGCATAGCTACACAAATTCGCAAAACAAACAATATCCCAACTGGCGCGCTGACCCAGCCAGCCAGCTAAGCATAATTCCTTCAACCACCGGAGCGAGCAAAACCGTGGAAAAATGTTTGCCCCAACTCAAAGGCAAGCTCAATGGGCTTTCTT
>PFAV01000029.1:5915-6284 GCA_002773545.1 bacterium (Candidatus Gribaldobacteria) CG10_big_fil_rev_8_21_14_0_10_41_12
CCGAAGGAACTTGGTTCCTTGCAGAGCCAAATTCTTAAATTTGAAAATAAAAAATTGATTTCCACGGATTTAAGAGGCAGCGAGTATTCATCAATAGTTGACGGGTCGCTTACCCAAGCATTCGGCAAGCTTATCAAAGTTTTAATTTGGTACGATAATGAAGCTGGGTATGCCGCGCGTCTGTCCGAGATGGCCGAGTTTGTCGCGACTCGCTGTTGACATCTGATGTCAACAGCGAAAATTAACTTGTGGAATTGTCCACAGGTTTTTTGTTTTAGTTGAAAGAATAAAAGGTTATAATGAGATGGTTGCAAAACTATTCCTGCTGCAATTTTATCTTTTCGGCTGCGTCATCGTCAGACTTCGCAA
>PFAV01000029.1:6312-8841 GCA_002773545.1 bacterium (Candidatus Gribaldobacteria) CG10_big_fil_rev_8_21_14_0_10_41_12
AGTTGTTGAAAAAATACCAAATTCCTTTGGTGGAAAGTTTGCTTATTGAAAATGCAGAGCAGGCGGTCGTATTTGCTGGCAAAGTTGGCTATCCAGTGGTTTTGAAATTAATTTCAAGCGATGTTTTGCATAAAGTTGATAAGGGCCTGGTGAAATTAAACCTGCAAAACGAACAACAACTCGGCGCCGCTTGGAAGGAGCTTCGCTCCTTCCTTCCTGGAAGGAGCGAAGCTCCTTCCTCTTCTTTCCAGGTTGTTATTCAGAAGCAGGCGGCGGGGGTGGAGCTTTTTATGGGTATGAAACGGGACAAAAGCTTTGGCCCGGTGGTTAGCTTTGGGTTGGGGGGTATATTTGTTGAGGTATTAAACGATATTGTTTTGGGCCTTTGCCCGCTTGATAAAAATCAGGCTAGAGAAATGATAAAAAAAATTAAGGGCTATAAAATTTTACAGGGCTATAGAGGGCAACCTAAAATAGATATTGAAAAATTAGCGGATATTTTGGCGGGGGTGTCGCGCTTGGCCATGGAAAATGAAAGCATCAAGGAGATTGATTTTAACCCTTTGTTCGCGGATGGTAATAATATTATAGTGGCCGATGCAAAAATTATTTAATCCTCAATCAGTGGCTCTTATAGGCGCGACTGACCGAGCTGGCTCGGTTGGTTTGGGTATTGCTGAAAATTTATGGCTGGGCAAAAAGCAAAGAAAGATATTTTTTGTTAATCCTAATAGCAAAAAGGTTCTGAAACAAAAAACCTATGCTTCTATTGCCGAGATAAAAGAAAAAATTGACTTGGCCATTATCGCTGTGCCCGCAAAATTTGTGAAGCAAGTTTCGTTGGAGTGCTGTTTAGCTGGCGCGGGCTGTTGCATTATTATTTCCTCGGGGTTTGCTGAAACCGGCCTGGCTGGTGAAACACTGCAAAAAGAAATTAGCGAAATTTTCGCGAAAAACAATATTCCATTAGTGGGGCCGAATTGCCTTGGCGTGATTAATCCTCATAAAAAGCTGAACGCTTCGTTCGCGCCAGACACGCCCCAGCCCGGAAAAATTGCTTTTTTAAGCCAGTCGGGCGCTTTGATTGATTCGGTGATTGACTACTCGTTGTTAGAAAATTTGGGCTTTTCTTTGATGGTGTCTTATGGCAATGAGGCCGGGCTTGGCTTAAATGATTTTTTGGCTATGGCAGGCGAGGATAAAAATACCAAAGTTATCGCTGTTTATTTAGAAGAAATAAAAAACGGCCAGGACTTTATTAAAATTGCCTCGGAAATCGCTAAACAAAAACCAATTATTATTTTGAAGGGAGGCAAAACACCAGCAGGCAACAAAGCAGCCCAAAGCCACACCGCGGCCATGGCGGGCGAGGCTAAAATTTATTCGGCTGCTTTCCAAAAAGCCGGTGTCCTTGAAGTTGAAACAATTGAAGACCTGTTTTTAGTCAGCCGGACAAGGGCAGACCTCGTCCCAAAAAGACGAGGTCTGCCCTTGTCCGGCTCGGGGTGGGCTATACTCACTAATGGGGGAGCGGTTGGGGTGATCACGGCTGATTGGTGCTCGCGGCTGGGCGTAAAATTAGCTGAAATAGCTTTACAAAATAATCCTTGGGATGTTTTGGGAGACGCCACCAGTGAAATTTATCAAACAGCTTTATTGGCTTTATTAAAACAGCCAGATATTTCAGGCGTTATTTTTTGTCAGACCTTGCAAACTATGACCGACCCGTGGCAAAACGCCAAAATAATTATTAAAACGCAAAAACAATATCCCCAAAAGCCCATCTTACCTTTGTTTTTGGGCGGGGTGAAAACTAAAAAAGCCGTTGATTTGTTAAAGCAAGCCGGGCTTGGTTGCTTCCAAGAACCCCGCGACGCGGTTATGATCGCCAGCTTGCTGTTGACATCAGATGTCAACAGCAGATAGCGTGTCATTCTGAGACAGCAAGCGAAGAATCTCCGAGATCCTTCGCTAACGCTCAGGATGACAGTTACAAAGTTTATGCAAAAAGGATTTACATTGTTAGAATTACTGGTGGTCATTGCCATCATTGGTATCTTGTCCAGCATTGTCTTGGTGTCCTATAACGGCTACGCCGACAAAGCCCGCCTAGCTAGAACATTGCAATGGGCCAGCAGTGTCAATCATTTGATAGGCAGTGAGGCAGTTGGCGTGTGGACTTTGGAAGATTTGACTGGTGGATTAGCCAAAGATGATTCAGGATTTAACAGCAATTGTTCGGTGGTGGGCAGTGGCTTGTCGGCTGTTCAGGGAGTAGTTAATAATAGCGTTAATTTTGCGGGTAGTGGTTATTTGAACTGCGTAAATCCAAGTAATCTACAAATTGTTGGCAATATGACCTTGACTTTTTGGGCAAAACCGTCCAATGTCGCTTCGCCGAGTAGACAGAATCCAATATGTAAGGCATATGGAGGAGAGTTTTGTTTGACAATGGAGCCAGGTGGTAGTTTAAGTTATTTCCATGGGTCGTGTGGGGGAAATTGTAGCCCTTATATTGGTTGGGGCTTG
>PFAV01000011.1:0-241 GCA_002773545.1 bacterium (Candidatus Gribaldobacteria) CG10_big_fil_rev_8_21_14_0_10_41_12
CCCTAAATGCACAAGTCATATTATGTTCAAATAATACCAGACAAACCCTACATTTGCAATGCTTTATTATCCTACGATAATAGCTCCCTAGGCCCGGTCTAAATGTTTTATCAAGTCTCGGATTTCAGCCGCGCGCTCAAAGTCCAAATTGGCGGCCGCTGTTTTCATTTCTTTTTCTAAAAGTTTGACATCTTTGATAATGGCCAGCTCGGCTGTGATTGATTTTTCTTTTTCAGCCATT
>PFAV01000011.1:261-5171 GCA_002773545.1 bacterium (Candidatus Gribaldobacteria) CG10_big_fil_rev_8_21_14_0_10_41_12
AATAATGGCTTCGGGCCTGATATGGTGTTTTTTATTATAAGCCAATTGTATTTTTCGGCGTCTTTCAACTTCGTCCAAAGCCCCTTTAATTGAGCCGGTAATTTTGTCAGCGTATAAAATCACGCGGCCGTTGAGATTGCGGCTGGCTCGGCCCATTGTTTGAATAAGCGTGGTTTCATTGCGTAAAAATCCCTCTTTGTCGGCGTCCAAGATGGCCACTAAAGCCACTTCGGGCAAATCTAACCCCTCTCTTAAAAGGTTAACCCCAATAATCACCTCATACTCCCCGGTTCTTAATTTATTTAAAATTTTCGGCCGTTCCAATGTTTTTATTTCCGAGTGCAAATACTGGGCTTTAATGTTTTCGTTTTTTAAGTATTCGGCCAACTCTTCGGCCATTCTTTTAGTTAAGGTAATGGCTAATACCCGCTGGTCTTTTTCAACCGCTTTTTTAATTTCTTTTACCAAATTTTTAACTTGCCCTTGGCTAGGCCTAATCTCTGTCTTCGGCTCCAGCAACCCCGTTGGCCGCACCAACTGCTCTACCAGTAAAGGAGAGGAAGGAGGGAAGCTCCTTCCTTTGAGGAAGGAGCTTCCCTCCTTCCTGATGCGGATTCTATCTAATTCATACGGCCCGGGTGTGGCTGACACATATATGGCTTGCTGAACTTTGCTTTCAAACTCTTCAAATTTAAGCGGCCGATTATCCAAGCACGAAGGCAAGCGAAAGCCGTAGTCAATTAAAACGGTTTTGCGGGCTTTGTCGGTGTTATACATGGCCCTGATTTGTGAAACAGTGATGTGCGATTCGTCAATGATTGTCAGGCAGTTTTGGGGGAAATGTTCTAAAAGACAAAATGGCGTTGAGCCGCGCTCCCTAAATTCAAAATAGCGCGAGTAGTTTTCAATGCCATGGCAATAGCCGGTTTCTTGAATCATTTCTAAGTCGTAGTTAGTTTTTTGGGCTAACCGTTGGGCTTCTAATAATTTATTTTGTTTTTTCAGCTCGGCTAACCGTATTTGTAAATCATTTTTAATATTGGCTATGGCCAATTTCTGCTTGGCTTCCTCTGAAATCCAAAACTTGGCCGGAAAAACGCGATAGTTTGTAGTTAGTAGTTTATAGTTGGTAGATAAAGAGGATTCAGATAAAGATATTTTCTCAATTTGATCGCCAGAAAACTCCACGCGCAGAATCTGTTGGCCGGTTACCAGAAATATTTCCACGATTTCGCCACGAACCCTGAAGTTTCCGGGCTTGAAGTCGTAATCGTTTCTTTGATATTGCAAAGCGACTAAATGCCGCAAAAACTCCTGCCGTTTTATTTTTTGCCCTTGTTTTATTGCCAAAGAAACTTTTTGATAGTCATGGGGCGAGCCGATATTGTAAATACAGGAAACCGAGGCCACCACAATCACGTCTTTTCTTTGGGCCAAATCTTGCACGGCGGCGTGCCTTAGGCGGTCAATTCCCTCGTTGATTTTAGCGTCTTTTTCAATATAGGTGTCGGTTGAGGGCAAATAGGCCTCGGGTTGATAATAGTCATAATAAGAAACAAAATAATGCACGGCATTGTTTGGGAAAAAGTCCTTTAGCTCTTGATAAGTTTGAGCGGCGAGCGTTTTGTTATGCGAAACCCAGAGCGTTGGCAATTGTGTGTTTTCAATTACATTAGCTATGCTGTAGGTTTTTCCACTACCAGTTACACCCAAAAGCACCTGGTCTCCTTCGCCAGCCAAAATATTTTTCGTTAATTTACTAATGGCCTGCGGCTGATCGCCCGCGGGCTTGAATTTTGAAACTAATTGAAACATAGTAGAGTATATGATAGCTTATTTATCAGGCAAAATTATTGCCAAGCAAGATGGGTCTGTTATTTTGTTGGTTAATGGGGTGGGTTATGAGGTCTGGCTGTCGGGTCATTCTTTTGAAAGCATACCCCTGAAGGAAAGTTCGGTCAACTCACTTCCTACAGGGCAGGCAGAAATTGGTCAGAATATAAACCTGTTTTGCCAAATGGAGGCTAACGAGCGGGGGGTCAAGCTTTATGGGTTTTTGACTGCTGCGGAAATGGAATTTTTTAAGATTGTGCGAAGCATTCAGGGCGTAGGCCCCAAGGCGGCTTTGGAAATATCAGGGGTTGGTTCGTTGGAAAAAATACAAGGCGAGATTGAAAGGGGCAACTTAAAGTTTTTAGACGGCATCGCGGGTATTGGCGCTAAAAAAGCCGCCAAGGTTATTTTAGAGTTGTCCGGGCAAATTAAAACCGCTCAAAAAGCCGGCAAAAAAGGCCAAGATATTTTTGCCAATGACGAAGCGTTTTTGGCTTTAAGCCAGCTGGGCTTCGTTAAAGAACAAATTAAAAAAGTTTTGACCGAACTGCCTAAAGAAATTCAAAACCCTCAGGAAAAAATTAAAAGAGCGTTGAAAATTTTGGGCAAGTAAGCTAAGAATAGGCTGGTGTTATAAAAATTAAATCAGGAGGGATAAAATGTTTTCCGATTTAACCCACACAGAAAAGAAAGGAATCTTTTTCCAGCATAGAAATAGATTTCCTTGGACAAAAATAGGCCTTTTTTTGCATTTTCTTTTTTGTAGGAAATGCAGAGAAAAGGCGAGAATAAAGGAGCAAGAAACGCTCCCCCAGCAGCTCTCGTAAGAGAGCTTGCTTTTTTATAGGTTTATGTTTTTTCTCGTTTATGGTAAAAATAGAGTAATGATAAAGAAGTTGGTTAAAAAAATTATGCCGGGTTTTATAATCGGCTGGTACCATTTTTTGGTAGCTTTTTTTGGCGCTTTAACTTGCGGCTTCCCAAGTCGAAAAATTAAAGTTATCGGCATTACTGGCACTAATGGCAAAACTACCACCGCCACCTTAATGGCTGCTGTTTTAGAAACAGCTGGCTATAAGGTGGCGGTGGCTTCGTCTATAAAATTTAAGATTGGCAATAAAGAAAAAGAGAACACCCTTAAAATGACTATGCCAGGCCGGGCGATTTTGCAGAAGTTTTTAAGAGAGGCGGTTAAAGCCAAATGCGATTATGCTATTATTGAAGCCACCTCCGAGGGGGTTTTGCAACATCGCCATCGTTTTATCAACTGGCAAATAATGATTTTTACTAATTTATCGCCCGAGCACATTGAGCGACACAAGGGCTTTGAAAATTATAAAAAGGCCAAGGGAGAATATTTTGAGTTATGTAAAAATATTCATATTATAAACAGCGACGACGCAAACGCGGAATATTTTTTGCAGTTTCCGTCTCAACAAAAATTTCTTTTTTCTTTGAACCTTGATCTACTTAACACTTCTCTGCTCAAGAGCAGAGAAGTGTTAACCCCAAGAGTTGTTTTTGGGGAAAATGTTAAAGAAGAAAAAGATGGGCTGTATTTTGATATTCAGAATAAAAATTTTTACTTGCCCCTAATAGGTAAATTTAATGTTTATAATGCCTTAGCGGCTGTTTGTCTTGGATTGTCGCAGGGCGTTAGTTTAGAAATTTGCCAGAAAGCGTTGGCTAAAGCAGACGGAGCGCCTGGCAGAATGGAGGAAGTTATTAAATGGCCATTTAAGGTTATTGTTGATTATGCTTTTACGCCCAACGCCTTAGAACAAGTTTATCAATCATTGAAGCCAAAACAAGAAAGCCAAAAGTTAATTTGTTTATTGGGCGCTTGCGGGGGCGGCCGCGACAAATGGAAGCGGCCGGTTTTGGGGCAGATAGCGGCCAAATACTGCGACGAAATTATTATTACCAACGAAGATCCTTATGACGAAAACCCTATGGATATCATCAACCAAGTCGCCCAAGGAACAAAGAGAGAGGAAGGAGCGAAGCTCCTTCCTGAGAGGAAGGAGCTTCGCTCCTTCCTGATTTTGGACAGGCGGGCGGCGATTAGAAAAGCGCTTGAACTGGCTAAGGCTGGCGATATTGTTGTCGCGACAGGCAAGGGTTGCGAGCCGTGGATATGCCAGACGAATGGTAGAAAGATACCCTGGGACGACAGGCAAGTTGCGCGCGAAGAATTTCAAGCAATCTATAAAAAATAAAATTTTACCATTACACTCAACTTGCGATCGCAAGTTGAGTGTAATGGTTAGGTTTTTTATGGAATTAAAAATTTTGCAATTTGATAAGGCGCTTGATGGTTATTTTGCTGGCTTAAAGCTGGACGAACAAGGCGGGCAATGGAGAGTTTGCCGATTTTCGGGCGAGAAATTTTACGTTCGGCCCGACGACATTGAATTTTACAAAAAAGCGCGAGTGCCCTTGCCAACTTTGTCGCCGGTTGAGCGGCTAAGACGCAAGGTGGCTTTTTATAATAGCTATAACCTTTTTAAGGGCATTTCGGCTTTTTCAGGCAAGCCGCTTATCAGCGAATATCCGCCCGATACTCCTTTTAAGATTTACGAACACCAAGTTTGGTTTGGCGAGGGCTGGGAGCCGTTTGACTATGCTGTTGAATATCCGCCCGATAAAACATTTTTTGAACAATTTAAGGGCTTGCAATTGAAAACGCCCCGTCCCAATTTGCGGGTTGACGCCACCAACATTAATAGTGATTTCACTAACGGCGCCTTTCGTTTGAAAGATTGTTATTTGATTTTTGACACCAAAGGGGCCGAAAACAGCGCCTATGGCATTGCCATTGATAATTCCAGAAATTGCTTTGATTGCCTCTCTACCTATAACTCCGAGCAATGCTCTAATTGTTTTGAGGGTTCGCATCTTGCTAAATGTTTTTTTAGCGAATATTGCCGCTATTGTTTGGAGTCATATTTTTTGTTTGACTGCCGCGATTGCGATTATTGTTTTATGTGCGCCAATTTGCGGCACAAGAAATATTATTTTTTCAATCAACCGCTCACTAAAGAAGAATACGAGGCGAAGATAGCTAAAATAAATTT
>PFAV01000011.1:5223-6090 GCA_002773545.1 bacterium (Candidatus Gribaldobacteria) CG10_big_fil_rev_8_21_14_0_10_41_12
AGCCAAGCCATTTATAAAGAAAATCACAATGACCGCGACATCAATTGTTTAGGCGATTATATACAGGGGGCCAAAAATTGCTATATGTGTTTTTACAGCCTGTCCTCGGAAAATTTGGCCTACTCAATGGGCAATTTTCAAGTGAAAGATTCTTATGACGCTTTCGGCGGGTTGGAGGGCGCTTTTATTTATGATTCCAATGGGGGCATTGGCAATTATGGCTTGAAGTTTTCTTTTGGCGTTAAGTTCTCCCGTGATTGCGAGTACTGCGATAATTGCGCTAATTGCCATAATTGTTTCGGCTGTATCGGCCTGAAAAATAAATCGTTTTGCGTTTTGAACAAGCAATACACGGAAAAAGAATATTGGCTAAAGTTAGACCAAATAAAAACTCAAATGCTCAAAGACGGCCAGTATGGCGAGTTTTTTCCGCCAGAACTTGCCTTGGTTCCCTACAATATCTCGGTGGCTACTTCTTATCAGGGCTTTGATGATATTGAAAAAGCCAAGCAGTATGGTTATGTTGTACAGGACATTCACGAAACATCACCAGAGACAATTCGCCAGATAATTGAAGCTAGCGTTCTGCCGAAAGACATTAAAAATATTCAAGACGACATTTGCGATAAAGTTATTTTTGATCAAAAAAACAATAAAAAATTTCGCTATATTAAAGCCGAGCTGGATTTTTGTCGGAGGCACAACTTGTCTTTGCCCTTGGAACATCCCAGCGTCCGTTTAACTGAAGGCCGCAAAAAGTTGGGCCCGATCACGCTTAAATTTTACCCACGCGGTTGCGCCAAATGCGGCAAAAAGATGCAATCGGTGTATCAGCCGGACAAACCACAATTTGTTTATTGCGAGGAG
>PFAV01000045.1 GCA_002773545.1 bacterium (Candidatus Gribaldobacteria) CG10_big_fil_rev_8_21_14_0_10_41_12
CTTTTCGGCTGCGTCATCGTCAGACTTCGCAAAATGCTTTTCGCCGTAGCTGGGCTACGGCCTCAAAACATTTTGCTCGTCTTCCTCGCCTCGCTCAAAAATCTAAAATTTCGCTACGAAATAGTTTTGCAACCATCTCAATCTACTTATGTGGATAACTTTATTTTGATTTTCTATTTTTTTTCTATTATACTTGAAGCATAAAATAATAGTCAGGTATATGATCACTAAAAAGCAAAAGGAAGTTTACGACTTCGTAAAAACTTATTCAAAAAATAAGGGCTATGCTCCCTCTTTTGAGAAAATATGCAGGCATTTTGGACTCTCATCCGTTTCAACGGCTCATTTCCATATTTCCAACTTAAAAAAAGCCGGGTATTTAGAGAATAAAGCGCGAGCAATTAGCATTTCAAAGAAAGAGCCATTAGTTAAAATCCCTCTTTTGGGAACAATTGCCGCTGGCGAACCAATTGAAGCAGTCCAAGAAAAAGAAACAATTGCGATTCCGAAAAGCAAAATCCCTCTTTTGTCAGAAGTATATGCGCTTCGCGTGGTCGGCAACAGCATGATTGATGAAAATATAAATGACGGTGATATTGTCTTGGTAAAACAGCAAGAAACAGCGGAGAATGGACAAAAAGTAGTGGCGCTTATTGACAACCACGAAGTGACTCTAAAAAAATACTATCGCGAGCGGGGGCACATTCGCTTACAGCCAGCAAACAAAAGCATGGAGCCGCTTATTTTCAGATACGGGCGAGATGTTTCTATACAAGGCATTGTACTTGATGTTATTAGAGAAGAAGTAAGATCTCCGATACAATTTTCTGAATATAAAGAAACTAAAAAATATGCCGGAGTACCACTAAATAAAATTATTTGTGGGGACGCGATAGAGGTGATGCAAACAATGCCTTCCGACTGCGTGGATCTTGTGGTTACTTCTCCTCCATATGACGACCTGAGAAGCTATAATGGATACTTATTCAACTTTGAGGGCATGGCGAAAGGTTTGTTTAGGGTTATGAAAAGGGGTGGGGTTGTTGTATGGGTTGTTGGAGACCAAACGATTAAGGGCGAAGAAACGGGAACATCTTTTAGGCAAGCTTTGTATTTCAAGCAAGTAGGTTTTAATCTTTTTGATACGATGATATACCTCAAAGCTCCACGAGGTGCGGTTGGCAACAATAAGACATACTGGCAAACTTTTGAGTATATGTTTATACTGAGCAAGGGCGCACCAAAGACAATAAACCTTCTAAAAGATAGGGAAAATAAAGATGAGCGCAGTGGTGATAACGGCACAAAACGACTTCATGATGGTACGCTATTAAAGCTAAAAAGGGCTGGATATTCTAAACATGGTAGACGAACGAATGTTTGGGAATATCTTATAGGGAGGGGGCATTCTGCAAGTGATGATATTGCTTACAAACATCCCGCTATATTCCCAGAAAAGTTGGTGCAAGACCATATCACAAGTTGGTCAAATCCTGGTGATGTGGTATTTGACCCAATGTGTGGTAGTGGAACTACATGTAAAATGGCTAAGCTTAATAAAAGAGACTTCATCGGAATAGACATCTCTTCTGAGTATTGTAAAATAGCTGAAGAAAGATTAAGGCAAAAACCTCTATTTTAAAAAATATTTAAATAAGACTGGCTATAATCTTTATCTTTATAAATAGGTTATTTCAATTCTCTCTATTTAACCTATGCTAAAATGAGAAAGTGCGTAAAGTACCCTGTAGCCACTTTATAGCTCGTTTCAGTATGCTCACATTATCCTCCATCATTCCCATGCTGTTATTGCACATTCTACAAATCCAGCCCCTTACCTTGCCAGTATCGTGGAAATGATCTAATACAACATCGTTTTTATATTGCCTAATTATTGTTCTATCGCAAATAGGGCAATGAAAGGGTTTGCCTATGGGTGGCTGTGGATTTGTTTTTTCAAATTCCTCTCTTGTTTTCTTGGGTATGGGTCGTTTCCATTTGCGGCACCCTCTACACTCACCCCTTCTTGATACTTTATCAGCAATGCTTTTCTGATTCTTTTCAAATTCAAAAATGCTTTTCCGTTGTTGACATCTACGGCATATTTTTGTTTCATTAAAACAGGAGTCACAAAAATCTCCCCGGATCGCCTTATTGCGACTACATTCAATACAATATTTCATATTTATTTCAAAAAAGGTTAGATTTGATGTCGCGGGCGGGAATCGAATCTGCGTAAACCTGCGCTTGCGCGATATTTGATTGCAAGGCCATTTGTAATTACAGCTTAATGGGCATTAGAACATATAAGAAGCTGTTGTCGCCCACGGGGCGCAGGATGCAGGGGCCTTCGTTTTCGCTTAGCTCTAAAGTTACTTCAGCGCCCTTGACGCTGTTTAAGCCGTCTAATAAAAACTTGTAATTAAAAGATATTTTAACGGCAATACCTTCGGCTCGGCAAGGCAGGGTGGCTTCATTCTTGCCTGTTTCAATGGTTTGCGAGAAAACTTTTAGCTTGCCATCTTTGGGCGTAATTTCTAACCGCACCTCGGAAGAGCGGCCGCTGAAAAGCCCGGCTTTTTTAATTTGACTTACTAATTCATCTTTGTTAATGGTTAAGTTGGCTACAAATTTTTTAGGAATAATATCTTGATAATTCGGGTAGGCGCCTTCTATTAACCGTGATAGGACATTTATTTGCGGGTAGGACATTTCTTGGTTAGACAGCTCAAACAGCGCCTGATTGGGGTTATAAAAAATAGATATTTCCCCATTCTCTTGGCTAAAGATATTCATTAATTCCCGAGCGGCCCCTTGGGGTAAAATAAAACTGCAATCTTTGCCTTGGTTTTTATTTAGCTTAATGGTTTTTTCAGCCAAACGAAAACTATCAGTGGCCACTATTTTCAATATGTCGGCCTTCACCGCGATAAGCACCCCGGAAATTTCCGGCCTAATTTGCGAGACAGCTGGAATATCAACCACCAAGCCAAGCGCTTGTGTGAAAGTAGTCGTTTCTATTTGCCAAAAATCGTTTTTACTTATCTTGGGAATTATAGGAAACTCGGCCGGGTCTTGCCCTTGGATTTGCACTTCTTGGTCGGGCGTGGTGATAATTAAGTTTTGGCCATCTTCCCGCAAGTCTAGTTTTTCAGCTGGTATTAAATTAACCACATTGGCCAAAAAGGTGGCGGGCACAGCCACTTGGCCTTTTTTACTCACCTTAGCTAAAACCCACCACCTAATAGTTGTTTCTAAGTTAGTGGTGGTTAGCTCTAAAAAATTACCCTCAACGGTCATTAAAACATTTTGCAAGGCGGGCAAAGAACTTATTTTGCGAGTAATTTTTTCGCTGGCGTTAAGCGCTTTTTTGAAAAGGTCTCTTAAAATTTCTATTTTCATAATTAATAATTTTAATTAAATTAAATATTATAAATACTACTAAGGAGGACTTTTTAGGGGAAAATTGTTTTTTATTATACTGGCAATGTCTTTTTTACCGGTCTTTTTGTGGATAACTTTGTGGATAACTTCAGGGGCGTTTGGGATAAGTTTTTTGGTTTACTTAACGGCTCTTTTTTTGTCACTGTTATTGCTTGGTTTTTCCACAAGTAATTAGATGTTTAAACCTCGCTATATAATCGTTGTTTAATTAGATTAACCTCGGTGGCCAGGGTGGAATCTTCTTCAATTTTTTGGGTTACTTTTTCAAAAGCGTAAATGGCGGTGGTGTGGTCTTTGCCTTGGAACCTTCGGCCAATTGAGGGAAATGATTCTTGCAACTCTTGGCGCAAAAGATACATAGCGATTTGGCGGGGCTTGACTATTTCTTTGCGGCGCGTGACCAATAAAAGGTCTTCTTTATTGAGGTCATAAAAACTAGACACGGCTTGAATAATTTTTTTAAAGTTGGTCGCTTTTTTAGGGGCAACTAATGAATTGTGCAGGAGCTTTTTAACATCGGCTAAATTAATAGCTGCTTTGTTGATTTTTTGCAAGGCGGCGACGCGGTTCAGCGCTCCTTCCATATCGCGAATGTTTTTTTGAATGTTGGCCGCTAAAAATTCTAAAATTTCGTCAGCTAAAACAATTCCACCTTGCTCGCATTTTGATTTTAAGATGGCAATGCGGCTTTCTATGGTGGGAAAAGAAATATCAGCGATCATCCCGCCTTCAAATCTGGAACGCAGGCGGTCTTCTAAGGCGGGGATGGCGTTGGGCGGCCTATCTGATGAAAGGATAATTTGTTTTTGGTTTTGGAAAAGAGTGTTAAAAATATGGAAAAATTCTTCTTGGGTTTTGTCTTTGCCCGCCAAAAATTGCACATCGTCCACAATTAAAACATCTACTTTGCTTAAAGAGTTTTTCAGCTCGCCAATAGTTTGATTTTTAATGGAGTCAACAATCTTTGAAACTAATCTTTCTGAATTTGAGTAGACAACGCGCAACTTAGGGAAAAGAGCGGCCAAGCGATTGCCCGTGGCTTGCAAAAGATGTGTTTTGCCCAAGCCCACACCTCCATAAATAAACAAAGGATTATAGGTAACGCCGGGAGCTTCAGCCACCGCCCAGCTGGCCGCGTGGGCTAATTCGTTGAACTCGCCCACTACAAAACTTTCAAAAGTGTAGCGAAAATTGAGATTGGTTTTTTGATTGACATTTAATTCGGGAAATTGCTGTTGTGTTTCGGTGGCTGAGGCGAAAACAGCGGTTGGGCGACTCATCGCTTCGGTTGCTCTTTTTGTTTTCTCGCTTTCCGCGTCCACGGTAAATTCCACCAAGCGGATATTATTGTCTAAATCGCGCAGAATTTTAAGAATAGCGGTTTGATATTTGTTGCCCAGCCACTCGCGAGAAAAAGAATTGGGCACTGATACCAAGACCTCGCCATTTTTATTGCTGATAATTTGTGTATTGCGAAACCAAGTAGCAAAATTGGCTCGCGAAACGCTGAACTGGATTTGGGCCAAAACCGCCTGCCAAAGTTCTTCGTTGCTGATAGCGGCTTGGCTGTCGGCTGATTCGGGCAATGTTTCTTTAGGGGAAGCAATGGTGGAAAATGGCATAAAAAATATTTAATATTATCCAGTAGCATTATCTATGTATTTTAAGGATATCGCAAATCGCTTGTAAAATCAACCAAAGCAGGACAGCTGGTTAGAAGCTGTGGATAAGGTGTGGATTAAACCAGCGCGGTTTTATTTTGGAGGTAAATAATAACGAAGAAAATTCACAAGAAATGGCGGCTAACCCCCATTTGTGCGCATTGCTATGCAAAGCATTGCTGGCGGGAGTTCAAAATTAAAAGTTTTTTCTAAATTTTTACGAGTTTAATTGACTTAATAACAAATTTTAAGCTATAATTTGTTTATATGACCGACGAAAAAATAAATTTTAAAAAAGTAGTAGATTTTTGGAATGAGAGTGCTCAAAATAATTTTGAAACAGCTGAATTTTTATTTAATGGCAAAAAATATGCGGATTGCCTTTTTTTCTGCCATTTGGCAATAGAAAAGGCCCTAAAAGGATTGGTTGTTAAAGAAACAAAAACTCACGCTCCTTATTCTCACAACCTTGTTGATTTAGCAAAGTTGGCTAATTTGCAGTTGGACGAACAAAAAATCGATTATTTAATTGAGATTACTGGGTTTAATATCGCTGGTCGTTATGATGACTACAAGCTTGGATTTTATAAAAAATGTGATAAATCATATACGGATAAATATTTTAAAATTTCCAAAGAAATTTATTTATGGCTCAAAAAATAAAGCTTTCCTCAAAAATTGAAAAAGAGGTTTTAGATTATGTAAATATTTTAAAACGGGATAAGTTGCCCTTGAAGAGGGTAATTGTTTTTGGTTCCTATGCTAAGGGCGTTCAACACAAATGGAGTGATATTGATGTTTGTTTGGTATCTTCAAAATTTCAGGATAAACTAAAGGCCTTTGCTTATTTACTGAAAAAGGCCAATGAAGCCCAGTCAAGAATAGAGCCACACCCCTTTCATCCTAATGATTTTGTTAACGAAGATCCTTTAGTTTGGGAAATTAAAAAAGACGGAATTGAGGTTGAGACCGTAGAAAAACACTAATAATTTTCAGGATACTTCTGTCATTGTTCCCAGATATTTAGAGCCAAGTTGCCTTGATTCCAAGTATTTGA
>PFAV01000017.1:0-176 GCA_002773545.1 bacterium (Candidatus Gribaldobacteria) CG10_big_fil_rev_8_21_14_0_10_41_12
AGGAAATATTGACGGTGTCAACAGGGTCTAACACTGGCGACTGGTTTTACGACACCCTAAACAGAGACAACCTTACCATTGGCGTGTCAAAGCGAAATTCTGGGTTAGTGTGTCTTTTCAACGGACTCATAGATGATGTGCGCATATACAACAGGGTGTTGAGCGCGACGGAGATA
>PFAV01000017.1:267-585 GCA_002773545.1 bacterium (Candidatus Gribaldobacteria) CG10_big_fil_rev_8_21_14_0_10_41_12
GTGTTTATGACTACTCTGGCCAAGGCAACACAGGCACCCTACATAACGCCAATGCCACTCCCGCAACCTCCTCTATGTGGTCCGACGGCAAATACGGCTGCGCCTTAACCTTTGACGGGGTGGATGATTATGTGGGAGTGAGCAATTCTATCGCAATGGCAACAGGCACTCTGGCCTTTTGGGCTAAGCCCGACACCACCACGCAAAAGTTGATAGAGCTTTCAGCTAGCGATTATGTGTCTTTGGCAAGCGGAGTGGTTACGGTGGCTGGCTTTGGCGCAGAAGTAGTATATGTTGATGGTAGGCAAACAACTGTTT
>PFAV01000017.1:652-6511 GCA_002773545.1 bacterium (Candidatus Gribaldobacteria) CG10_big_fil_rev_8_21_14_0_10_41_12
GTTAATTTAGGCAAAAACAGCGCCACTTATTACGCTGGCTTATTAGACGATGTCCGCATCTACAACTACGCCCGCGCAGCCAACCAAATCCGCGCCGATTACAACTCCGGAACGAGCCTGCACTTAGGCCAATAAAAGAGCAGAAAAGGAGGGAATAGGAAGGAGCTTCGCTCCTTCCTAAACTCCGAAAGAGGAAGGAGCGAAGCTCCTTCCTGAATAAATATGTCAAAAAATCAAAAAATTATTTTTGCAAACGGTGGATATTATCACGCTTATAATCGTGGCGTTGATAAGAAAATAATCTTTCTTGATGAAGAGGATTTTTGGAAATTTTTTAATTGCCTGCGTGATTTAAATAATGAAACTTATTACGAAGAAAGATTGGGTGTGCTGGGAATTTCTAAAAACCTTATGCGACCGTTAAAATCTTCTGACTTCCAAGAGCTCGGCGATTTTATTCAGCAACAAGAAAAATTAGTGGAAGTAGTAAGTTATTCTTTGGGACCAAATCACTTCCACTTGGTGTTGAAGCAGTTAAAGGATAAAGGAGTTTCCAATTTTATGCACAGAGTTAGCACGAGCTATACAAATTATTTTAATAAGAAGTATGAACGCTCGGGAGTTCTTTTCCAAGGCGTTTTTAAGAAGATTCACATTGATAATGAAAGGTATCTTTTGTGGCTGATTGGCTATGTCAACGGTAATATAGAAATTCACGGATTGGGAAAAGCAAGCGACTACCCTTGGTCAAGCTACCAAGCGATTAGGAAGGAGCTTCGCTCCTTCCTGAAGCAAGAGGGGAGTGGTTTGTCTAAGTTGTCGGTGTTGAGCGGGTTGGACATTATTTTGTCGCAGTTTGGCAGTGTTGAGCAATTTGAGGAATTTGTTAAAATGGTTATTAGTGAGAGCCGCGCAAAAAAAGAAATGAAAAACTATTTGTTAGAAGAAGATTAAAAAGAGGAAGGAGCGAAGCTCCTTCATCCTTCATCTTGGGAGGTTGCAAAAAAAATCAATAGGGTTAAAATAAATAAAATAAAATAATAAATAAGAACCTGGCTTCGCCAGAACCTTGATTTCGGCAAGGTTAATTATATATTCCGAAAATAAAAAAATATGCTGCAAAAAATTTTAAGGTTTATTGTTTTCGCGACTATCTTTTTAATGCCTTTGTTTTGGCTGCCGTTTTCGGTGGAGGCGTTTGATTTTAACAAGGTCTATTTGTTGGCTACCTTGGTTTTAGTCGGGCTCCTGCTCTGGCTGGCCAAAATGGTTTTTTACGACAAAAAATTCACTATTAAATGGACTCTGCTTGACCCGTTTATTTTGGCCTTCGCAATTGTGTCAACCATCGGCGCTTTTACTGGCGTTGACAGATGGACAAGCTTGTTTGGTTTTTACGGCAAGTTTTGGCCGAGTATTTTGGGGCTTTGGGCCATGGTTGGTTTTTATTTTTTAGTTACCAACAACATCAAAAAAGCCGATTTAACCGCTTTAACAAAAGTTTTTACCTGGTCTTCGCTGTTGGTAGTTGTTAGCAGTTATCTGGCCATTTTTAATGTCTGGGCCAAAATTAGCGCTTTGCTGGGCGGCAAATTGCCGGCCATTATGTCATTGCGCACTTTTTCATTGGCGGGCGGCTCGCTGGAGGCCTTGGCGATGTTTTTGGCTTGCGTAAGCGTGGCCATCATCGTGTTTATTTCTTTGGCGCGTTCAACCAAAAAAGAAATTGTTTCTTATTTTGTTTTGTTTGGCGCCTTGGGCTTGTTGATTGTGGTTGATTTCACGCCAGCTTGGCTTACTATGTTGGCGGCTTTAATTTTATTTTTAGTGTTTTCGTTTTGGAAACGCATTTTCAAGACCGATGTTAATCGGCTCACCTTGGCCACTTTGTTTGCTATCATCGCGGTGGTGTTTATCTTTGTTAGCCCGGTGCGAGCTTTTTTGAATCAAACATTTTTCGCGGGCGGCTTGCCGCAAGAAGTGCTCTTGAACCAAAAAACCAGCTGGAGCTTGGCTAGCCAGGGCTTTGGCGAACACTGGCTTTTGGGAGCGGGTACAGGCAACTTTCATTATGTTTTCGCCAAGTTTAAGCCAGCCGCTTTTTTGAACACCCAGTTTTGGCAACTGCGCTTTGACCGAGCGGGCAGTTATTGGGCCGAGCTCTTGACTGAAGGCGGGGCCTTGGGCGCTTTTTTCTATCTGGCTATGGCGGCGATGTTTCTGCTGATTTCTTATTTCTTCATTGCCAGCGCCAAGTCCAAGCTGATGGGCAGCGGCGGCGACAAAGATAAAGACAAAGACAAAGGCCAAAATGTTGGGGTAATTCCTTTTGTGGTGATGGTTTTCGCTTTGTTAGTAGGCCAGGCATTTTACTACCAGACAACTGTTTTAGCTTTTTCGTTTTGGCTATTTTTGGCTTTAGGCGTGGTGGCCTGGGGCGAGGCCTTGCGCGAAAAGTCATTTTCTTTTCAGGAGTTTCCGGAAGCCGGCTTGGTGTTTAGCATTGTCTTTTGGCTGATTGCCGTGGCCATGGCTTTTGTTTGCTTTACTATGGGCAAGTATTATTTGGCTGATGTTTATTATCGCCAATATCTGGTGAGCCCGAATACCAATTTGGTTAAATTAGAAACCGCCACTCGCCTAGCCCCAGACAGAGCGGTTTATCATATTGCTTTAAGCCGCGCTTATTTGCAAAAGTTCACTGAAGAGGCCAGCAAGGCCCAGCCCGACAAGCAAGTAGCCGCCCAATTCATTAGCACAGCAGTGCAAGAAAGCAAAACAGCTGTGGCCAAAAGCCCTAATATGGTGGTGGCTTATGAAACAGCCGGGGTAGTTTATCGGGAGATTCAAGCGGTGGTAACCGGCAGTAAGGACTGGGCCGTGAAAAGCTTTCAAGATGTTTTGCGCTTGGAGCCGCTCAACCCGGCGGTTATAACCGAGCTGGGCAAGTTGGCGCTGGCTGACAAAAATGAGGAGCAGGCCAGAAGTTATTTTCAGCAGGCCATAGATATGAAGGCGGATTTCGTGGACGCGCATTTGCAGATGGCTTTCTTGGACGATCAATCTGGCAAAAAAGAGTTAGCTCAAAGCCGTTTGGAAAACTTGGTGCGAGTGAGTCCGTTTTCCGTGGACGCGCATTTTCAGTTGGGCCGTATTTATTATAACGAAGGCGAATACGATAAGGCGGCCGAGCAGTTTCAAACAGCCATTGCTTTGTTTCCTAACCATTCCAACTCGCTCTATTCGCTGGCCTTGGTTTATGAAAAACAAGGCGATTATGACAAGGCCTTGGAGCTGATGAAACGGGTAGGCGAGCTAAACATGGGCAATCAAGACATAGAAGACAAGATTGCCGCTTTGCAGGCGTCGTCGCATAACAAAACCGCCCCCGCCCCCACCGAATAGCCAACCCCCTAATATTGAGCGCTGTTGACATCTGATGTCAACAGCTTACAATGCTACTGTTATGAAAACAAAGAAAAATAATTCGCCAGAGAAAAACAAGGTTGCTAAGGTTGTTAAAACTGTTGTGCCTTCCCCGCGAAAAATAAAAATTCGCGTGGTGGGCTTGGGCGGCGGGGGAGCGGCTATTGTTTCGGAAATGGCCGCCATCTTGAAAGGTGTGAGCTTTATAGCCGCTGACACCGACATTAAAACATTTCGCCGTATCAGAAGAGATGTCAAACCATTTCATTTTGGCGAAAAAATAACCAATGGTTTTGGCACCGGGCTTAACCCGGACTTGGCGCAAAAAGCCGCCATTGAGGAGAAAGAAAAAATTGGACGGCTCTTCAAGGATTGCGACTTGGTAATTTTGGTTGGTTGTTTGGGCGGCGGGGTGGCCTCCGGAGCCGGGCCGGTGTTTGCTGAAGCGGCCAGCGAGCAAAAAGCCATTACCATTGGCATATTTACTTTGCCATTTTCTTTTGAAGGCGATAAAAAAATTCGTTTGGCCAAAAAAGCGGTCCTGTCTTTAACTGAAAAACTGTCGGGCGTGATTGCCGTGCCCAATGAGCGAATTTTTTTGTTAGTAGATAAAAAAACCGCTTTGAAAAAATCGTTTTCATTGGTTAACCAAACATTTGCTTTTTGGATTAACGATTTATTGCAGGTGATTGCCAAGCCCGGCCTGATTAACATTGACTTTGCGGACTTGAAAGCTATTTTAGAAAAACGCGGCAAAAGATTATTTTTTGGCCAAGCCGCGGCCCAAGGCCCGTTGAGGGCTGAAGAGGTGGCCAAAAATATTTTCCAAAGCCCGTTTTTTGACGGGCCGCCCAAAAATGTCAAGAAAATTTTATTTAATATTACGGGTGGCGCTGACTTGGGCATTAAAGAAGTAGAAACAGTGAGCAATGCTATTGCCAACCTCAACCCCAAGGCCAAAATAATTTTTGGCATCACTGATTCATCTTCATGCAAAGGCAAAATACGAATTATTCTTTTGGCGGTGAGCGATGACGAAAATAACGAAAACAACGAGGCGGGCGAGCGGGTAGCGGCCAAAACACAGACAGGAGCTGGCGCTGGTTCGGTGGAAAAACAGCCCAAAGCCAAAACAAAACGCAAAATTAAAACACAGCCAGGCGCCGCAGAGAGCGAAGAAAAAAAACCAATGGTTCGGCGAACAGCTATGGAAGTAAAGAAGGCCGACGAAGAAGAAAGAGACAGAGAATGGGCGCCCGAGGCCGAATGGGAAGTGCCAACTTTCTTGCGCAACAAACCCGAATAGAAGATATGTCGATATGTCGATATGTCGAGTTAGGTCTGCCCTAAGTAAACTTATGACGGAAGCAAGTAATGGAAACAGTGAAATAAAAGAAGTGAAAAAAGCGGTTTTGCCAATGGCTGGCTTAGGCAGCCGTTTTTATCCTATTAGCAAGGCGGTGGGCAAGGAGCTTTTGCCGTTGGTTGATTGCCCGATGATTAGTTACGCGGTGGAAGAGGCCAAGCAGGCCGGCATTGAAGAGGTTATTTTAGTGGCAAAAGAAAATAATAAAACCGTGGCTGAGTATTTCAAAAGCGACGCCAAATTAGAGCAATTTTTAGAAGACAGGATAGCCAAAGAACCCTTGGAAAATTTACAAAGGGCGCATCGCGGTTTGGAGCAAATAAGTTTTTCTTCGGTTGTTCAGCCCTGGCCCAAAGGCGACGGGGACGCGGTGTTGAAGGCCGAAAAAAAAGTAGGCAAAGAGCCGTTTGCCGTTGTTTTTTTTGACGATATTTTTGTGTCTAAAACGCCGGCCTTAACTCAACTGATCAATGTTTTTCAGACCTCGCAAAAAATAGTGGTTGGCCTGAAAAAAGCGTCGCCAGGAAAATTGCCTTTTTATGGCGTGGTTAAAGCGGAAAAAATCGCCAACAATTTATATAAAATTAAAGATGTGGTTGAAAAGCCCGCCATTGACCAGGCGCCTTCTGATTTGGCAGTTTGCGGGCGCTATATTTTGACTGATGAAATTTTTTCTTATCTTAAAAAAATACCGCCCACTGCCAAGGGCGAGATTATTTTGGCTGACGCTTTTAAGGCCATGCTGGCGGACGGCAAAATAATTTATGGTTGCGAGATTGAAGGCAATTGGTTAGAATGCGGCAATATGGCGGAGTGGCTAAAAAGCAATTTAACACTGTGCTTGAAACACCCTAAGTATGGGCCGTTGCTTAAAGAGTGGTTGAAGAAGATTAAATAATTTTCAATTTACGAATTTTCAATTTTCAAAGGGTTCGCTAAATTATCAAAGAATTTTTTGAAAATTAAATTATTTGATATTGAAAATTGATAATGAGATGGTTGCAAAACTATTCCTGCTACAATTTTATCTTTTCGGCTGCGTCATCGTCAGACTTCGCAAAATGCTT
>PFAV01000030.1 GCA_002773545.1 bacterium (Candidatus Gribaldobacteria) CG10_big_fil_rev_8_21_14_0_10_41_12
ATGAGCGAAGCGAATATATTTTACGTGAGAGGAGCGAGCCAACTGCTTGGCTCGCGGTGGGATTTGAACGCCGGAGCATAAAATTTTCAGCAGAAAATTTTGCGAGGCGGTGGCCAGCCCGAACCGAGCGACGGCGAGGTGAGAGGCGAGGCCGAATCCCACCCTCTCCGCCTTCGCCCGCCATAGCGGGCTTCGGCGGACACAGTCCGCAGAAGAACGCGACGGCAGGACTTGCTCGTCGTAGCTAAAATTCTATGGATAACGAAAAAATATATCCTGCAAAATTATCAGCGGGCGATGAAGTGAGGGTAATTGCTCCGTCGCGGTCTTTGGCTATTATTTCCCAAGAAAATAGGAAAATCGCTAACAATAGGTTTGCGGAGTTAGGGCTAAAATTAAGTTTTGGCAAACATGTGGAAGAAAATGATGACTTTGTTTCTTCCAGCATTCAATCTCGGGTAGAAGATTTCCATAATGCGTTTAGCGACAAAAATATTAAGGCCGTGATAACGGTTATCGGGGGCTTTAATTGCAACCAACTATTAAGATATCTGGACTGGGAGTTAATTAAAAACAATCCTAAAATTTTCTGCGGGTTTTCCGATATCACCGCTCTCAACAATGCCATCTTGGCTAAAACTGGTTTGGTTTCTTATTCCGGGCCTCATTATTCAAGCTTTGGCCAAGAGCTTTATTTTGACTATACGATGGCATATTTTAAGAAGTGTTTGTTCTCTGAAGCTTCTTTTGCCATAAATCCGAGCGAAAAATGGAGCGATGATGCTTGGTATAAAGAGCAAAAAGACAGAAATCTTATTGATAACGACGGCTTCTTGGTTATCAATGAGGGCGAGGCCTCGGGCACTGTGATTGGAGCCAACCTTGGCACCCTGAACTTATTACAGGGCGCTGAATATTTTCCAAGCTTGACCAGGGCTGTTCTTTTTATTGAAGATGACTCTGAGTCATTGCCCCACACTTTTGACCGCGACTTGCAGTCGCTGATACATCTGCCCGATTTCAAAGAAGTAAAAGGAATGGTTATTGGCCGGTTTCAAAAAGCTAGCCAAATCACCAATGAGCTTTTGATAAAAATTATTAAAAGCAAAAAAGAGCTGGATAATATGCCCGTTATAGCCAATGTTGACTTTGGGCACACCGACCCCAAAATAACTTTCCCGATAGGGGGAGAGGTTAATTTAGTGGCCAACAGAAATAAAATAAAATTAGAATTAGCAAAACATTAGAAAAGGCCGATTTAGTAAATACTAATAATTAAAAAATAAAAAAATATGACAAATAATAAAATTTTGTATATCGTTGTAATCGTTTTAGCTTTAGCTGTTATCAGCGGCGGGTTGTTTTTCTTTTTAGGCAATAAAAGCGCGCCAGAGGAAAAAGCAACTGAACCTGTGGCGGTGGCGCCAACTCAAGAAGAGATGGTTGATTGCGGCCAAGCGCAAGACCCTGGATGTTTTATGAATAGAATGAGCGGTTGCTTACCCGTAACTACTAAAATGATAGGGTCGGATGGCGCAACAGCCATTGAGATAACAATTTTAGGCATAGAAAATGAAAAGTGTCATTTTCAGAGAAAAATAAATAATGTCGTAGATCTTAATTGCTATTTTCCCAAAGGAACCTTGAATGGCGACACTCTTGACCAGACCTTTGGCAACGATAAGGGCTTGCAAAAAGTAGTTGACGATGCCTGTAGTCCAGCTGGGTGGTAGCGGCTGGCAAAAATTTAGCTCGTTATTTTTTATGTTTTTTTACACTGACAATGTTTGGTTTTTGGTTTTTATCAGCGTGCTGGCAGTGAGCTTAGTGTCAGTGGTGGCTTTTTTGTTTTTGCCTTTGGCCAAAAAACGGCTCAAAAACATTGTGCTTTATTTGGTGGCTTTTTCGGCTGGGGCTTTGTTCGGCGACGCTTTTATCCATTTACTGCCCGAATTATTTGAAAAAATGCCCAGCAAAACGCAGCTCTCTTTGTTTGTTTTGGCGGGCATTTTGCTTTTTTTCGTTTTAGAAAAGTTTATTCGCTGGCGGCATTGCCACATTGATGTTTCGGAAAACCATTTGCCTCCCTTGGCCGCCTTAAATTTAGTGGGAGATGGGGCGCATAATTTTTTGGACGGCGCGATTATCGCGGCCAGCTATTTGGTGTCGGCCCCTTTGGGTGTGGCCACTTCGTTGGCGGTTTTGTTTCATGAAATACCGCAAGAAATAGGCGATGCTGGCGTGTTATTGCACAGTGGGCTTTCATTTCGGCGCGCTTTGTTTTTTAATTTTCTATCGGCCCTATCCGCTGTATTGGGGGCTTTACTTACTTTATTGGTTGGCGAAAAAATGGCTGATTTTTCTTTGGCCATCACGGCGGTGGCCGCAGGCGGATTTATCTATATTGCCGGGTCTGACTTAATCCCCGAGTTACAGCACAATGTTGAGCCCAAACAATCGTTCAAGCAATTTTTTGCTTTATTGCTGGGCATTTCAGTGATGTTGGCTTTAAGAATTTTAGATTAAAATATGCAAAAACGGTTTTGGTTTTTAGCGGCGGGCGTTGTTTTAGCTGGCTTTGCAGCGGGTGTTTTTTTATTTAGAGAAGCTGGTTTTTTTACTACTACTGATAATTTTTTGGCGCAAATTGCTGTCTTGCCTCAAGTTGTTGAGACCGCCACTTCAACCAATAACCAAGATGGCCAAGATACGCCAAGCAACCAAGCGACTATTATATTCACGGGCGACATTATGCTCTCGCGGGGCGTGGCTAAAAAAATAAAAGCCAAACAGGATTTGACCTATTCCTTTTTGGCTGTGGCTGATTACTTAAAATCAGCTGATTTAGTTTTTGGCAATTTGGAAACTGCTTTATTGCCTGGCCGAGAAATTGGTTTAGGGGAAATGGTTTTCCGGGCCGACCCCAAGCTGGCCAAGGTCTTGTATGACTTTAATTTTGCGGTGGTTTCATTGGCCAACAATCACACGATGAATTTTGGCCGGGTTGGCCTGGGGCAAACTTTGCAAAATTTATTGGCAGAAGGCGTGGATTACGCTGGCGCGGGCTTGAGCGCTTTGGAGGCCTACAACCCAGTGGTTATCCATAGAAATGGTCTTACCTTTGCTTTTTTGGCCTATACTGATAATGATGTGGTGCCCTTTTCTTACTTCGCCACCGCCACCACCACTGGCGTGGCTTATATGGACATCGCTAAAATGCAGAAAGCCATTAAAACAGCCAGAGAGCGGGCTGACTTGGTAATTGTTTCTATGCACGCGGGCAACGAGTATAAAAGTTATCCCAATATTCGCCAAACAAATTTTGCCCGAGCCGCCGTTGATGCTGGCGCTGATTTAGTCATTGGCCATCACCCTCATGTGGTGCAAACAGCGGAGCAATATAAGGGCAAATATATTTTTTATTCTTTGGGTAATTTTATTTTTGACCAACGCACTGAAGCAACCAAAGAGGGCCTGGCCCTAAAAGTTTTTTTCACCAAAGATGGCATTGCTAAAATAGAGCCCCAAGCCATTTATATCAAAGATTTTTCCCAGCCAACCTTGCTAAGCGGCCAGCAAGCGCAGAAAGTTATCTCTCGTTTGAAAATTGTTTTAGACCAGTAATTTATGGTAAAATAAAAATATGGAAAATCAAAAAATTGACTTACATCGGGTGGTGGTAACAGCCATTATTGTTAAAGACAATAAGTTTTTAATTGCTCGCAGGGGGGCTTCATAAAAGAGTTCAGCCGGGCATGTGGGTTCAAGACAATTGATTGTCTTGAACGGGCGATTTAGGCGGAGCTCCTGCGGAGCCGTTAAAAATCGTCCCGGACAGTGCCGGGCGGAGGTATGGAGCTTGATGATTATATTAACGCTTGGCGACTGCTGGTATTTTGCCATTGAAAAGACCTTAAAAAGAGAAGTAATGGAAGAGGTGGGGGTAGAAATTGACCACATTAAATATCTTCTGGACTTGGCTTTTCTTCGGCCCGATGGCGTGCCAGTGGTTACTTTAAGTTTTTGGTGCCATTGGAAGAGTGGCGAGGTTTGTCTCAACGACGAAAGCATTGACTATAAATGGGTTGGTTTGGAGGAAGCCAAAAATTATGAATTAATTCCCGGCATCTGGGGCGAGCTGGAAATGGTTGACAAAATTTTGCCAGGCCAAAACCCTGACGAAATAGCGTATAACCCGATTTAATGTTTTTCGCATTTTATGGTATAATATGATCAACAGTTATGGAAAAAGAAAAGTTTTTAAAAATATACGCTGATTTGCCACTCGGCTTGCGGGACGAAATTATTTTGGTTTTGCCGGAAAAGGGGCCGATTACCTGGAATGTCGCTTTTTTGGAAGTGGAGCAGGATACTGCCTTGAGCAAAGAAATTTTGGAGAAATTAAACGAACTGGAAATTATTTAATTTTTATGGATCAAGAACAAGAAATAAAAAATTTAGTTATCGCTCGTTTGGGGGTTTTGCCCGAGGATATCGGAATTTCTATTGGTTCATCGGGCAATTTTAATAAAGAGGAAATGATTATTCATGTCAAAAGCGGCGATGAAATCGGCAAGAAAATTACTAAGGTGGAAATGGATTTTTTGAAAGGGCTCAAGCAAGGCGTTCATTATGGAAAAGAAGACCATCTTAGCAACTCGGCCTGATTTTGAATTAACCACCAAGTATATTTCGTCTTGGGCCAAAAAAGTTTTGGATTTTGCCCAAGAGAAAGAAGTGGTTGTTTTTGATTTAGACAAAGAAAAAGCCAATCGTCAGGCGCTGGAGGCAGTAATTAGGGAGCAATCTCCGGATTTTATTTTTCTTAATGGCCACGGCGATTATGATAAAGTTTGCGGCCAAAATAACGAATGCTTGGTGGGCGCCGATGACAACGAAGAAATTTTGTCAGGTAAGGTAGTCTACGCTTTATCCTGCCGCTCGGCTGGTATTCTTGGCAAAAAGGCTGTTGAAAAAGGCGCTCTATCTTACATTGGTTATACCGAGGATTTTATTTTTCTCTACGATGAAAAACAAAAAAGTTTTCCCTTGCAAGATAAAATCGCCGAATTATTTTTGAGCCCGTCTAATCAGGTAGTGTTTTCTCTTTTAGGGGGCAGTTCTCCGCGAGAGGCCTCTCAAAATTCCAAAGACAGTTTTTTGGCTAATGTTAAAAAATTATTGACCAGCGAAGCGCCCAAAGAGCAAAAAGGCATTGTGCGGTATTTGCTTTGGGACAGACACCATCAGGCCTGCTGGGAGAAAAAAGAGTAAAATTTTTTCTGGTTAAGATTTTGCCAGGCCAAAACCCCGACCAGATAGCATACAACCCAAAATAATTTTTTAATCTTTATGACAAATATGAGCGATCGAACATACTTGTCATAATTTTTTTATTTTTTGTTGGCAAAAACAATCCCTGCTTGTCGGGATTGTTTTTGATTGTTGCAAACTTGCGGTAATTGTTGCAAGCTTGCATTAGTTATTGGTTATAATTAAAAAAACCTCATTGGAGGTATTTTTCTATAAGAGGCAAAGAGAAGACGGATTTAAAGAATTTTTTGTTTTAGCATTGCTTGCCTCCTATATTCTTACTTTCTCTTCTTTATTTGGAAGTGAAAGTTTTATCATTATGCTCCTTGTAACCGTAATCTTTGTCTCTTTTTTTTTGCCTGGTTGTTTAGAACCAGATAATTGGACAACAATTTTTTTATCTGCCTTGTTTACATTTGATAATGATCCTGAAAATTCCGGCTTTCGTATATTGTCAATATAGACATCAACGGATGGTTTTCTCTCTTTAATGAGTTCAATTTGTCCATCTGTGATTTCCAGGATTTGTTGTCCATAAAACATTTCTCGGTGATCATCTCGCGATTTTGCGTTTTTATGAGAAGGTCCTTTGCCTCCCGGGTTTTCTGGCAGGTACCCCAAAAATTAGACACATAGTCCGTCTCGTGATATCCTGAAACAAAAACATATGCCAAGAGGTTATCCATCGCTCACAAACGAGCAAAAACGGGAAATAATCAGTCGCATCAAAGAAAAAGGCGAACGAGTAGCTGATTTAGCCAAAGAATACGGAATTAATCCCAAAAACATCTACGGTTTTTTAAGCAAAGCAGGCCAGAACAGCGAGACCTTGCTGGGATTAGCCAGATTAAAAAGAGAAAAGAACGCTTTACTGCAAATTGTCGGGCAGCTCCTTGTTGATCAAAGGCTGGGGAAAAAAATCCAGCATCGCTATGGCTGTTAAACAAAAAGCTCCTTCTAAAAGCAAGAAGGAGTTAGCCGAAGAGTTGGGCATCTCCAGGGCCAGCCTGTATTACAAGCCCAAGATGATAGAAAAAGATTTAAGATTTAAGGTTGAAATTGAGGAGGTGATGGAAAAACATAAAGCCTATGGGCATAAAAGAATCGCTTGGGCGTTGGATAAAAACAAAAAGAAAGTTTTGCGAGTAATGAAAAAGTTTAATTTAAAGCCAAAGAGACAAAGAAAAGCTCCTAAAAAACCTCAAGACCAAAATCAAGCGCCAATGGCTGTTCCTAATTTAATTCAAGGAATAATCATTGAAGCTCCAAATCATGTTTGGGTGTCGGACTTCACCTATCTGCCATACTTTGGCAAGTTCGTGTATTTAGCCACGATTGAAGATGTTTTTACCCGAGAAATTATTGGCTGGGAAGTATCAGTCAGACACAATACCAACTTAGTGGCCCAGGCCTTGCTAAATGCTTTGAGTCGTTACCCTGCTCCTCAAATAGCCCATTCGGACCAAGGCAGTGAATACCGGAGCAAGAAATATCTTGATCTGTTGGAAAGTTTTAACATTAAGCCGTCTATGAGCGAGAAAGCCAGCCCTTGGCAAAATGGACATCAAGAATCTTTTTACTCGGAATTTAAGCTGGAACTGGGACATCCGGAATGTTGTCCAAGCTTAGGTGAATTGATTGAAGCCGTGGCTCGGCAGATTTATTACTACAATAACGAGAGAGCCCACACTGCCTTGAAGTGTCCGCCAGCAGTGTTTGCTGAGAAATACAAGTTGCAAAAAGCGCGCAGTTTAGTGAATAAATTAACTTTTCAGGAGATCGCGAAGGTACAATCTGTCTAAAAAATGGGTACTCCCCACAAAGATAATCAGCTCTTGAAAGAATTGGGCGAGCTGGTGAATGAAAAGGAAAAAAGTTGGATAAAACAAAATTTAAAAAATGAAGTTTTGTTCATTCTTAAAAATTATCAAAAAGTTTTGCAACGATAGGATATTATAATAAGGCACTGTGGATAAAGTGT
>PFAV01000020.1:0-3582 GCA_002773545.1 bacterium (Candidatus Gribaldobacteria) CG10_big_fil_rev_8_21_14_0_10_41_12
TTATTTTTGGCTGGCGGGAAGCCCAAAAACAAAAACCTATCCATCGGAAAACCGCAAACGCTAGCAATGGTCGTGATAGCTGACGGCCCTGGAATCGGCTCAATCTTTACCAAATCGCCAAGCTCTCTGACGATTGCTTCAACCAACTGCCCGCCCGGGTCAGATATGCCCGGGGTGCCCGCGTCCGAAACCAAAGCCAAGTTCTGGCCGTTTCGCAACATAGCTAAAATTTCGTTAATCTTGGAAATTTTAGAATGCTGATGATAAGAAACAATCGGCTTTTCAATGCCGAAATGGTTTAACAAATTTTTAGTTGTGCGGGTGTCTTCGGCCAACACAAGATCAACCTCCCGCAAAACATTTAACGCTCTTTGCGAGATATCCCCCAAGTTGCCGATGGGCGTAGCCACCACATAAAAATTAGTCATATTAGAAAGTGATTAAGTAATTGAGTGATTGAGTGATTAAGAATTATCTTCCGCTTCCTCGGCTATTTCAATGTTTTCTTCGCGCCGCAAGCGAGCCAAATAATCCTTGATAATTTCATAGATAACACCCGCCAACGGCATGGCCAAAATAGCGCCCGCCAACCCCCAGAGTTTGCCACCGATAGCCAAAGCAACCAACACTAAAACAGGAGATAGCCCAGCGAATTTTTTGAACAAAAACGGCAACAAAATATGATTTTCTAATTGCTGAATGACAATAATAAATAACAGACCCATGACTGCTTGCCAAAAAGAAACCAAAGCCATTACCACGAAAATCGCTATAGTGAAAACTATCGGCCCAACAAATGGCACCAAATCAGCCAAGCCAGCAATCAAGGCCAAAATAAAAGCATACTTTACATTAAAAATTGCCAGCACCAAATAAGTCGCCAAGCCAACAAACACCGCCCCAATGCCTCTGGTGATAAACCAAGCGCTAATTTTTTTGCGCGCCCGACGCCATAAGCTCAAAAGGTAGTCAGTATGTTTCGCCGAGGAAAACGCTTTAACAATTCGCTCCACAAACATTCCCTCCCAAGACATAAAAAACGCCAGAGCAAATACCATCACCGTGGAAACCATCCCGCCAAATAAAGCAAACAAACCATTGGCCACGCTGCCGCTGGCTTTAGTAAGCCCCATTTCTACAGTGTTCATAAAACCATTGGCGCTAGCAAACGAACGCAGGTCAATATTAATGCCAAACTGCCCCAAAACTGGCGCTATTTTTTTAATATACTGGGGAAAGTTTTTAATAAAATCCTGCAATTCATCTAATAACAATGGGGCGGTCAGATAAATAAAAAACCCCAATAAGGCCAAAAACCCCAAATACAAAACAGAAGTAGAAAGCAACCGAGGAATCCGTTTTTTTTCTAATAAATCAATCACATAATTAAATAAAACACTGATAACCAAAGCGAAAATAAACCAAATAATAATATCTTTAATCACAAAAATCACATAAAGCAAAATCACGGCCAGTAAAATTTTCATCACTGCCGACCAGCTTAAATTAAAAGAAGCAACTTGAGTTTGATTGCGAAAAATCATATTTTTAATAATTTCTCAAATTTTTGTTTTTCTTGATGAGGCCCGATTAATGCCAAATTAAGTTTGTTGGGCTGAAAAATTTCCCTGGCCAAATCCTTAATCTGAATAGCTTTTACTTGATCAATTTTGGCACATTTTTCTTCTAAGGTCAAAATTTTATTTTCTAATAATTCCTGCCCGGCTAAAAACATAGCCTGAGCGTCTGAAGCCTCCAAAGACAACGACGAAACGCCTTTCAAATAGTCCTTGGCTTTTTTGAGCTCGGCCTCACCCACTCCCTTTTCTTTAATTTTCTGATACTGTTGCAAAACAACCTTAATGGCCTGCTCGGCTTTGTTATTGGGCACGCCAGCTTGCGTCATTAAATAACCGCTGTCAGTGTAATCCTCCACCGATGTGTGGATATAATACGCCAAACCTCGCTTTTCCCGCACTTCCATAAAAAGCCGAGAGCTCATATTGCCGCCCAAAATAATTGCCAAAATTTCTTGAGTATATCTTTGCGGATGAAAACAATGCAACCCCCGCGCCCCCAAACAAAAATGCGTCTGGTCGGTTTGCTTGTGCTTTAATAAAAGCCCGGGCTTATTTTGCTTTTCTTTGGTTTTAACTTTTGTTTTAGGCGCGGTTTTATTGATAGAGCTAAAATGACTCTTAATCAATTTTTCGGCTTGCGTAGTTGGAAAATTTCCCGCCATCACCACAATAGTGTTACGGCTGGAATAATGATTTTTTAAGTAATCAATAAAATCATTTCTTTTTAATTGCAAAATATTTTCTTTGGCGCCAATTATTTCCCAACCCGCAGGCTGGTCGCCATACAAAAGCTCCTCCCACAACTCGCCCACATATCTCATAGGGGCGTCCAGCATCATATTAATCTCTTCAATAATCACACCCCGCTCTTTTTCAATTTCTTTGGCTGGCAATATTGAATGCAAAAAAATATCGCTCACCCAATCCAAAGCCAGCTCCCAGTGAGCAGTGTCAACCTTGGCAAAATAGCCGGTTAATTCTTTGCTGGTAAAAGCGTTATAAATGCCGCCAACCTTGTCCAGAGTTTCGGAAATCTTAAGCGCGGTGGGGCGTTTTTTAGTGCCCTTAAAAAACAAGTGCTCCAAAAAATGCGAAATGCCATTGATCTCTTTTGTTTCGTATTTACTGCCCGCCCCCACTAAAACCATAGCTGTGACAGCTTTGGTATTAGCGTTGGGCACTAAAATTAAACGCAAACCATTGGGTAAAATTATTTTTTTGTACATACGGAATTAATTTTTAGTGTTGCATTTTGTGAACGATCGCTCACAAAATGCAACAGTCATAATTTTCAATTACTTAATTTTTAATTTCTAAAAATCGCCACTTGTTGAATTGGTCTTTTCCAAATTGATAATCTAAATAACCAAATTTTTTCAGCAGTTTTTCAATCTCTTTTTTTTGATTATAGCCGAATTCCAAATAAATAACACCCTCTGGGGCCAAATAGTTTTTGGCTTGGCTTAAAAATTTGTTGATAAAAAATAGGCCATTGTCTTTGGCAAATAGCGCTTGCTTGGGCTCAAAATCCAAAACCGATTTCTGCACTTTTTTGATTTCAGCCAGCCCAATATACGGCGGATTAGCCAAAATATAGTCATACTTGCTGTTGATATCAGATGTCAACAACTTTTCAAACACATTGGACTTAATAACGCGATATCGCTTTTCATCAATGTTGTTGATTTTTAAGTTCAGCCGAATTTGCTTCAAACAATTATCCTCAATATCGCAAAAATCGCAATGGCTGTTGGGCGCATTTTTCAAAACCGCCATCCCGCAACACCCCGACCCAGCGAACATATCAAGGGCAGGCCTCGGGGCGGTGCCCCGAGGCCTGCCCTTTGTAATTTCTGCTATGGTTTTTTTCATCCAAAATTCGGTCTCTTCACGCGGGATAAGCGGCTTATAGCACAAATCAATTTTGCAACCCAAAAATTTTTTGTAGCCAATGACGAAATCCACTGGCTCGCCTTTTCGCAACCGAGCTATATCCTTTTCC
>PFAV01000020.1:3604-9336 GCA_002773545.1 bacterium (Candidatus Gribaldobacteria) CG10_big_fil_rev_8_21_14_0_10_41_12
CATATTTCTCGTTAAGCAGCCAAACAACTTCCTGATTAAAATTATTATTTTTCATTTTGTATTATCTTTTCCATATTTATTACTTTAACAAAAAACCGCCTCAATAAAAAGCGTTTTGATACAATGAGATGGTTGCAAAACTATTTCGTAGCGAAATTTTAGATTTTCGAGCGAGGCGAGGAAAACGAGCAAAATGTTTTGAGGCCGTAGCCCAGCTACGGCGAAAAGCATTTTGCGAAGTCTGACGATGACGCAGCCGAAAAGATAAAATTGTAGCAGGAATAGTTTTGCAACCATCTCAATCTTAAAATCAAAAATACCTGCCTTGACAGCTTACTCAGCAGGTATTTTCTCTACTTTAAAAAAACTACACTTTTTGAACGATAGGACAGAAAGTGTAATTTTCTGTTAAGCACAAATTAAAATCAAGAATCCCCAATCGTTGGGGATTCTTGAAGTGGAGCCAAGGGGAATCGAACCCCTCTAGCCCGAATGTCAAGTACAAGCTCCTCGCCTTGAGGCGGCCCCTTGAACTCCACGAATTTATTTTAACATTTTTTATTTTATAAACAAAAACCCGAGCGTAAGGCTCGGGAATTTAGAGTTACGATTGAGCTCGTACCTGACAATTATTATTATATTAGAAAATCACAGAATGTCAAGGCACGCTGTGGATAAAGTCCTTGGCGACTAAGTAAAATTCCCGGCTGCCTTTGCGAATGGCTTGAGGGTGGTATCTTTTTACCACTTTAAATTTTTCCTTAACTTGCTTAATAAAATCGTCAACGCCAGGCCCTTCAAAAAGCTTACAAACAAAATTGCCGCCAGCTTCCAATGTTTGGCCAGCAATTTCAAAAGCCCTTTGAGTTAATTCCAAACAATCAGCTACATCTTTTTCGTGCAAGCCGGTAGTCCCCGGGGCCAAGTCCGAGACAACCACCTGAAAAATAGAATATTGTTGTGTCATTCTGAGGTCGCTCCAAGCGACCGAAGAATCCCGAGCGAGATCCTTCGGCTCGTTGCTACTCGCCTCAGGATGACAACAACGAATTAAAGTATCTAAAAAATCTTTGTCAAAAACACTTTTTTTTATAAAAATAGCATTAGCGGGCAGTTCAATTTTTAATTCTTCAGTGTCAACGCCAATCACTCGGCCATTTGGGCCAACTTTTTTACTAATATATAACAACCAAGAGCCCGGCGCCCCGCCTAAGTCCAGCACCGCATTGCCCTCTTGGAAAATGCCAAACTTTCGGTCAATCTCTTGCAGTTTATAAACCGAGCGAGCTGGATAGCCCTCTTCTTTGGCCTTTTGCGTGTAAAAATTTTCTTGGCTTAAATAATAGCGCATATTTATCTTTAATTTAGACGATTCAATGAAAAAACGCAAAGCCCCCTCTAAGGAAACTTTGCGTTTGTGATGACGGCCGTTATTCTTCTACGGCCAAATTGCTTGACTGCCTCCTCCTCGGGCAGCCAGATGTCTACTCTCGCGCCCTTAACCTTTTTACCGGTATCAATGGCGCGAAATTTTTTGCCCGGAAAAATTTCCGGAAATGATAAAATTGTCCCCAAAGGAATAACTTTTGGGTCAACGGCTATCACTCCCCAACCAACCGGTTGACCGGCTCTGGTTAGAGATTTTTCCGGAAACAACGGCGGGCCATAGGCCGTAACTTTGACTAAAATTATTTTTTTTGCAGGTGCCTCATCAATCTTAGGCAGAGACACTGCCACTGACTTTGTTTTTGCTTCTAAAAAAGCAAGGGAGCTCCCCAGCGTGGAAACAAGAACAAAGCCGGTTAAAATTATCGTTAAAGAAATGAAAAATAATTTTTTCATTTTTTCTCCTTTCTTAAAAAGGCGGCTAACAATAAAAAAACTCCCCTATGGAGTAATTGCCACCGCAAGAACTAACTACTTTATAGCAAAAACAAAACTACTTGTCAACCACCTTTAAGCCAATTTTTCTTTGAGCGCGGTTTTGAGGTCAGTAATTTTTATTCGTTCTTGTTTGGCGGTGTCGCGGTCGCGCACGGTAACGGCGGCGTCTTGCAGGGTGTCAAAATCAATGGTTAGGCAAAAACTCGTGCCAATTTCGTCTTGACTGTAATAGCGTTTGCCGATGTTGCCTCGTGGATCCCAAGCGCAAGTAAAATCGGTTTTGAGCATTTCAAAAACCTCGCGGGCTTTGGCCACCAGCTCGGGCTTGTTGGCCAAAAGCGGAAACACCGCTACTTTATAGGGAGCCAGCGAAGGCTTTAATTTTAGAAAAACCCTGTCGCCATCCTCGCTGTAAGCGTCGCAAAGCAAAGCCAAAATAGTGCGCTCTACGCCAAAGGTTGGCTCAATGACATGAGGCACATAGCCATCTAAATCTTGCTGATGAGCGGTCAAATCATAATTGCCACGGTAGGCCAAGCCATAAAGCTCTTTTTGGCCAAACGGATATTTATACTCAAAGTCAATGGTTCTTTTAGAATAATGCGACAGTTCTTCTTTCTGATGCTCTCTCACCACAAAATTTTCCTTTTTAATGCCAATGTCTAAAAGCCACTTTTCCATCTCGCTTTGCCACTGGTCAAAACATTTTTGCCAATCCCCTTCTTCAATAAAATATTCAATTTCCATTTGCTCAAACTCCAACACGCGGAAAATAAAATTGCCCGGGGTAATTTCATTGCGAAACGCCTTGCCGATTTGCGCGATGCCAAAAGGCAATTTTAGGCGGGTGGTGTCTTGAATGTTCTTAAAATTAACAAACATGCCTTGAGCGGTTTCGGGCCGCAAATAAACAGTCGCGGTTTCGTCTTCCACCGGGCCGATAAATGTTTTGAACATTAAATTAAATTGACGCTCTTCGGTAAAGTTGTCCGAGCCGCACTGCGGACACTTGCCATTAAAATTTTCCTTCAAGTGGTCGGCTCTCAAGCGCGAATGACATTTTTTGCATTCTACCAATGGATCGCTAAAACCCTTGAGGTGTCCCGAGGCCTGCCAGACCTTGGGGTTCATTAAAATAGCTGAACTAATACCCACCACATCCTCGCGGTCTTTAACAAATCTTTTCCACCAGAGCTGTTTGATATTATTAACCAACTCCACGCCCAGCGGCCCAAAATCCCAAGTATTGGCCAAGCCGCCATAAATTTCCGAGCCAGGAAAAACAAATCCCCGGCGTTTGCAAAGCGATATAATTTTTTGCATTAAAATATTTTCAGCCATAATTATTGCGTCGGCGTCATGGCCGCCGCTGAGCTAATCGTTAAGGCCTTGGACTTATCGGAAATAATGTCGCTGGTAAAAACATCCTGGCCCGAAATCTCAGCCTCGCCAATCAAGAGACCATTGCCGTCAAACGGCTGGTCCGCTTCCAACTGAAACCATAAGGCCGTTCCCCCGTTTTCCGAAGCGTTGTAGGCGGATAAATCGCCTACATTCCAAATAACTTCCCGTGAAGTTGAATCAAAAGTAAATTTAGCGTCAACCGGCAGCAAGCGGCCAGTTGGGCGAACATTATTAGGCAAAATAGCTTTTATTTTAACATTGGTTAAATTATTCCAAGAATTATCCAGCTCCCAAGCAATGGTAAAAGTAGAGCCAGTGGTTGAGGTGGCAAGCTGGCCGGGCCCGGAACTGTTAAATTTGTCGTCTTGGAAATAAGCGCTCTGTAAGACCCCGGCCATTGAGTTAATCTTGGTTTCAAATGACTTTTGCGTGCCCCCAATGGTAATTTTTTCCGTCAGCACCGGGTTAGCCATTTTGCGGCCCAATGAACCATCTTTAATTTGCGCCCAAAATTCTACCTTGCCCTCTTCGCCCGGGTCTAAATAACGCAAATCCGTCACAGTTTTCCAATCCCAGATAATTGAATTATCGCCTCGGCCGACTTCTCCGTTAGTGGTTTTCAAAGTGTCTAAATCAAAAAAATCGCCCTCTAAATTCAACAGCAAAAACTTTTTTTCAATGGCTTTGTTGCCGATATTCTGAAAAAATATCTCATAATGCAACGAATCGCCCACATCAGCTATGTAGTTTTGCGAGCCGTTAATCATTTGCGAAACACGCAGGGCTGGTTGAGCTATTTGAACGGTTTGCGAGGCCTCTTTCAAGACAATAAAATTATTATCCTTGATAATGCCTAACTGGGCTTGAAACATTTTCCCCTCGCCCTCTTGACCATCCAAAACACCGCTAATAGTTATCCGTCCGCCGTCAGCCGGGGATAAAGCGGCGGGCTTCCACTCGGTTTGGTCCATTGGTTTGGGCTTGGCCGTGATAAAAGTAAAACTGTTCGGATAAATTATTTTAACTCGCAGATTATCCAAAGAGGCCTGCATATTGGAAAAGTAGTTTAAGGAAAATTCCAAGTCGTCGCCCGGCTCAATTTTGGCGGGCAAGTCAAACTCAAAAGTTAAAGGCACAAACTGGATTTGCGAGATAAAACTAGTTTTTGATTCATATCTGGCTTTCAAGCCCTTGGGCTGGTAGCTGGCCCAAACCTTGGCTTCTAATTTATCGTTTTCCTTGCCAAAAAGTCGCGCCTTAAAACTTATCACCCTCTCTTCACCCGGATAAATATCGTCAATTGTTTGGGTAACGCGCCCAGCGAATTGACCTGTTTTATCAGTAGAGGTAGCTGAAATAATTGTCGTAGGCGCGGCATTAGCGGGATATTCAAAAATTAGTTCGGCATTTTCTAAACGCACCTTGCCATTGTTTTTGAATTTTACTAAATACTCAACTTCATCGCCAGCTTGAGCCATCGCTGGCCCCAAAATTTCCAGCTTCAAAATTTCTTTGGAGTAGATATTGGTTTTCCAATACCAAACCCCGGCTATGGCTAAGCCCAAAAAAACAATTAAAAATAAAACTATTTTTCGCATATGATTTATACAATTAAGCTACTATAAACTCTAAAAAATAAAATTTCAACCGCTATGAAATATTCTCTTGTAAAAAGCTCAAATAATTTTTGGAAATATCCCAAAGATTCTGCTGGGCTTCTTGTCCAAAACTTACCTTGCCCGCCGTCGCCCAATCCTGACTCAACCAAACTCGCAATGCTTTGACAGCGTCAACTTTGATAGGAAACCACAAGCCGCTTTTCTTCAAGTCATTGGCTGAAAAACATTGCCAGCAAACCACCCCGCCCTCGCTGGGCACAAAAAAGAATGTTTCGGGTAAAAGCTTGCTATCACATAAAGGACATTTATAAAGTTCTGGAGAATAGCCTAAAATAGATAACATATTCCATAGAAAATAACAATCAATAATTTTCAATTTACAATTTTCAATTTGCCAAGAACCGCTCGCTTTGCTCGCTGTAATTCCTTCGGAATTAAGCAATGAATTTCTAATTTCTAAACTTTCAACCGCTTCAAAAATCTGTAACAAAAATCGCCAAAGTTTTTCATCCGCGGCCTCTTGGTTCGCGAATTGATCCAATAATTCAACAATTTTATAAATAATTTGCGACTTTTCAAACTCTTGGCGAATACCATCAAACTTATCAATCGCCAAGGCGTCAGTTAAAATTTTATGGTTTTTGCCCTGAACAAATTCAATTTCCGATAAACAAAAAACATCCGCCCCGGCTCTCAACTTAGAGGTTATTTTGCGAATGCCCTTGCCTATCACCTCAATTTTGCCAAATTGCTCGGTAAAAACAGTCAGCAACTGGTCGGCCTCGCCTTGATCCTGCTTTTTGATAAAAATTCCTTTAGCCCGAT
>PFAV01000020.1:9363-10082 GCA_002773545.1 bacterium (Candidatus Gribaldobacteria) CG10_big_fil_rev_8_21_14_0_10_41_12
TTGATAAAAATTCCTTTAGCCCGATATCGTTGATGCATAGTTTACGATTGTTCTTGATAGATAAACGGTTCCAATTCGTCTTTAATAAGCAATCTTGAAATAGTGGCAAAGGTTTGTAAAGCCAAAGACGGCTCATGTCCAAAACCAATATATTCTATGGTTTTGCCTAATTTTTTAACTTTTTCCATAACCGGAATTAAATCAGTGTCTGATGAAATTATAACAGCATCATCATATAAGTTTTCATAAGCCCCAACCAATAAATCAACTGCTATTTTTACATCAACGCCTTTTTCGTGATAAACGCCGTCGTTTTTCATCAAATACCCACGGTGGATAGTTATTTTTTGTGCTTTTGAGTTCAAAAAATTAAAAAGGTCTCTTTGCGCTCTTCTTAATTTTTGACCCTTTTCATCGCTAGGTTTTGCCCTCACAACGCCAATATAATAACCAATATCAATAATGTCTCTGCCGCGAGCCAGCCATTTAGCCAACCCGCGATAGTTAAAGTGGCTCAAGTGTCTAATCTCTAACGACTTTAGCTTAAAATAAAGATTGCTTCCGTCAATAAAAACAACTAACCGTTTTTTATTTTTTTGAATCATATTTTTATTTAACTAAAAACCCGCCGGGCTTTCTTACGAGAGCAGAGCGGGCGGTTTTAGTAATTTAATGATAGCATAACGCAAAAACCGTGTCAAATAAAATTTATCCACAAC
>PFAV01000020.1:10125-13229 GCA_002773545.1 bacterium (Candidatus Gribaldobacteria) CG10_big_fil_rev_8_21_14_0_10_41_12
AAAAATTCCTTTAGCCCGATATCGTTGATGCATATTATTTTTCAATCAATTTTTTAACTTTTTGTTAAAAATAGAGTTGACCCCTATTTTTATTGTGGTTTTTTCCAAAATAAATTCTTTTTATTTTGCGTATCAACCAATTCTTCTAATTTACTCCAATCCTGTTTCTTATTACCTTCATCAAACATTTCATTTATTTCACTCCCCGATATCCCAGCATATAATCCAGCTAAGGTATACCGCACGCCTTGGTTATCGTTTGGATTCATTTTTAATAATAATTTGTAAAGCTCAATTGCCCCATCTTTATCGCCCGAGTCTGCCAAGTCGTCCCCCATGTATTGAATAGCTCTCATATACGCCCGGTTATCTAAAGCACCCCAAGGCATGGTTTCGGGCCATTTAGAAAACTGCTTTTTAGTTTTTTCAAATGCTTGCTTGATACATTCCCGCATTTCTTTATCTTTACCTAAAGCATCATAGACAGAAACAAGCCCGATGTAAGTTTGGACATAATCAGAATCTATTTCCAAGGCCTCAACTAAAAATTTCAACGCTTGCCTTGCCCCTTCTTTGCCGTTGTTCAACAAATCTAAAGCATCATAGTAAAGCGTGTTTTTGTCTTGTTTCATACTCATAAATCGGATCATATAATCTTCGCCACAATATTCTTCTAAAGTGCCAAGCACCATCTGTACCGACTTATATGGCCCACTTGGTAGAGATTCAATATATTTGTATCTTTTATAATTCGGCTTCCACAAATCGCCTATCAGCTTATTCAAATTAAAATATAATTCATAAAGAATTGCGTCAGCTTGCTTTGGTGATAACCCTTGCTTCCCATATTGAAGCTCGTAATCAGGAACTCGAATATATACCGTGAGTGGCCCGAGCTCATTTTTAAGCATTCTCACTGCGGCGTAGCGAATGTTACCTTTGATATGCTGAAGTAAATCAAACAACCAAGGAAAAAGAAAATCTGGCTGTTCTCTTTTATTATGTAAAAAATACATAACCGAGATAGCCATGACAAAATTTTCCTGTCGCCAGTCCTCTTTGATTTTTTCATACTCTTTGGGTGCGTTTTCTACAATTTCCGCTATGGCATCAAACTTCTCTCGACCATCGCCCCAAGAACTATAAGTTAATTTACTAACCTGCCTGGCCGCCTTACGACTCGCCTCCTTGTCGCCCGTCAAAATAATATTAAAATACTCCGAAAATGTTGTCATAAATTTATAATTTCCCAGTGTCAGACATATGTCTGCCTCTTGCCCGTCCGTAGCTTTGATGTAGGAGGGTTTGCCAAAACAAATTTTATTTCTCAATCAATTTTTTAACTTTTTGTTAAAAATAGAATTGACCCCTATTTTTCTTTTTTTACTTCAGATAGTAAAGACAATAGATAGCCCTCAATCGCCACAAAAAATCCATAAACGAAATCATGTAATTTTAGTGGAGTATGGTCCCACGCAGAAAGATTACCATACGCGCTTAAGAGGCCAGTAGCCAATCTCTCCAAATGCTCTGCTTTATTTTTATCATAATTAGTTGCACAAAAAATGCGCGCTCCCCATGATATTTCTCCTTTTCTCGTTTTAGCTTTAGGGGAGTTTTTGAAATAATCTGTATTAGTAACTTTATCATCTGGTGCAATATGTACCAAAACATCAGTAACAAGCCGACGCATGGAGCTACTAGCTTGCCCAACATAGTCATAGCCTTTTGCACGGAAAGCACTCCAGCAACCCAACCTAAATTCAACTAACCCTGGATCCACCTCTTGCAGAAGCTCATCCAGTTTTCTTTGATACTCTGACAATTCTTCTTCTGTGACGGACGCCTTTTCCCTAGTTATTTCTAGCCATAATCAAAATTCTTCTTTTTCCTTCGGCCCATAGTTGAGAAATAATTATCCCGGCCTCTATCGTTTTACCTAAGCCAACCTCATCGGCTAAAATAGCACCGCGAGAAAGAGGACTATTAAACGCATAAAGGGCTGCATGGATTTGATACGGATTAAGATCAATCGTTGATTTCGCCAAAACCGAAGATAGTCTATTTAAAGAACCAGCCATTTTTTGTAAATTTATTTTTTCTGCAAGATATTTTTTAAGAAAAACTGACATATTTTTGTCTTACTAAATCCTCCGCGTTTTTATTATACTCTTTTTGAGATTTGCGGCTTTGTTTGTTTTTGTAGAGGAGCACACACAAAATCTTCGGCGATTTTCCAAACGCCTTTTTCCCTAAAAGCCGGAATATTTTGGCGGCGAGCGGCATTGGTTAAGGCCGAGGCAGATATATTATGCGCTTTTATATAATCAGAAAGAGTGATAATTTTTTTGCCTTTCAAGTAAGTAATTCGTTTATGGAGAGATTCTATTAAAGCAAGGGCAACTACTTTTTCCATCGTCTTGGTATTTTTCTTGTCGCGGTAATCGCTAAATGTCTTATAATACTTTTGTTTCTCTTTGTCGCGAATAATAACCACCGGAAAACCAAGCCGCAACAGCTGAAAACAAATAAGCGCTCGGCCAAGGCGGCCGTTGCCATCGTTGAATGGGTGAATGGTTTCAAAGTCTAAATGAAACTTGGCGATTTTATCAATAAAATAAGATGACAAGTTGCTGGTGTATTCGGTGATTACTTCATCAATCATTTTTTCAACATGCTCTGGTGCCGGGGCAATATAAGTACCCACACGGACATACTCGCCAGTTTTTCTAAAACGGCCAGCAATGTTATCGTTAATGCCATTGATAAGCATTTGATGCAAAAGTAAAATTACTTCCTTATTGATTTCTGTTTCTTGGGATTTTTTGCGGATATAACCAATAACCCTGGCCAAATTTTTTGCTTCAAAAACCTCTCTCACGGAAACATCTCGAGATACTTCCATATCCAAAAGAATTTTTTCTGTTTCCCGAAGAGTAAGCGTGGAGTTTTCAATGGCGTTTGAATTATAAACGGCCTCTGGAACTTCGGCTTCAGCAATCATAAGTAAAAGCGATTCCTTGCCTTGGCGCAAAGTGTCAAATTCTGATTTTAAGGTTTGAATATATTTTTTTACGGGCTTGGTTGTTGCCATATTTTTAATT
>PFAV01000020.1:13249-18735 GCA_002773545.1 bacterium (Candidatus Gribaldobacteria) CG10_big_fil_rev_8_21_14_0_10_41_12
TCTATATTGAAAAAGGAATAATGTTGCTGTGGTTGTCTTGGGAGAATATTTCGCATTCGCGCAATGCCATTTGGACGAATTTTTTTAAGGGCTTTGGCGCTTTTTTGCGATACATTCTCAATAAAACGATCGCTTCTTTTGTGCCTTGATGCCCCAAAACAATAAGAATTTTTTTCGCGTCTTCAAGCGGCAATTTTAGGTTTGCGTTGAGCAATTTTTCTTTGAAATCTTCAAATTCCTGCTGGGAAATTTTTCTTTCAACATTTTGAACTTTTTGATGATATTGCAGATATTCAACCTGCTCTTTCTCCGCTTTGGTGGTTGGTGATGCGAACATTCCAAAATTTGGGTCAAACCCGGCCAATTCCAACTCTTTTCGCGTATCCTCCATATCTTCTTGAGAAAGTTTGCCCGCCTTAGCAGCGAATTTCAATGTGTTTTGAATGGATTCTTCTTTTAATTGTTGGGGGTCGGTTCTCATTCGCCTAATTTTTTCTTTGTCTTTGGCTGAAAACTTCTCAAATTCTTCCTGCGTTTTTTTAGCGTGTTCAAGGGCGTTCAAAACAAGCGGGTCTTTGGGGTTTAGGCCTTTGGCGGTTTCCAGCCATTGAAACGCCTCTTTGAAATCAAAAGTGTTGATAAAGCTCACCCCCAAATCCATATACGGAGAAGGGTCGGCTAAATTATCCGAAATCACTTCGCGCAAAATCTTTCTGCCCTGTTCAAGCTGGCCTTGCATTATCTTTACCCAGCCAAGCTCTTTTTTTAGTTTGAGCGAAAGCGGCTGTTTGGTTAATAAAATTTCAAGCTCTTTTTGCGCTAAATAAAATCTGCCCGCCTTTATCTGGGCAATAGCAAAAAGATACCTAAAATCAAGGTCTTCGGGGTCAATTTTCATCCCTTGCCTTAAAATACTTAAAGCAGAGCAGACATCGTCTGTCGCCCGAAGCAAAAAATCAACAAAAGCCAATTTCAATGATAAGTCCTCCGGATTTTCGTCTAAAAGTTTTTGAAATAGTTCTCTTGCTATCTTAATTTTGCCCTTATTGGCAAATTCTTCAATTTCTATAAATTTTTCTTCGGGTATTTCAAGCATATTCTCATTATTATTAGGAGCGGGTGATATTTCTTCTCCGCGAGCGCTTCTCTTGTCCATTCAACTAATTCTTGTGTTTGTTTGGGAGATAAATACGCGGGCGTAGTATCAAAAAGCACGCCAACCGATTCCCCTGCGGCATTTATCATCTGCACATTGTTTTCTCTTTTTTTATAATCACCGCGATGGTCTTCGTCTTTCTTGGCGTATTTCAAAAGCTCCTTATGGAAGTGTTTTATGGAACTCTCACCGAACTGAATACTCTTCCAGGAATCAAAGACATTTTCTAAAAGTTCAAAATACCCTTTAACTTCTTGCTTGTCGCGATTGGTGAATTTTTGAATATCAATTCCACACATTAATTTTTCCACATCCTCATCGGTAAGTTTTGCTCCTTCAATGCGCGTTGAAGCGCCGGTTGATGTAATCAAAACCGATCGCTTGAGACGGCCCAAAACCTGCGGAGAGGGTTGGGCGCCGGCAATCCAGCGCCCCTTCAACTCATCAATTTTAGTTATTTTTAACCAGATTTCAGCTGGTACTTGCTCAAGCCGCTGATCTAATTTGTTATTTTTTATAATATTAATCTGATATACCAACTATAGCAGATCATGGCGGATTAGTAAAGCGGCCTATCCCTGTAATTTTGCTATACTCTTTTTGAGATTTTTGGGGTTGGCTTCTTTTTCTTTTTATCCATCTTCCCTCCTCTATTTTAAGCTTGTAAGAAATCCTTACGAGTTGCCCTTGGTCGGCTTCATTTTCTACATTTTAATTAAAAAAAGGCGGGTTGCAAAGCTAATAGCAGTTGACAAAAACTTTTTTATTTCTAAGATAGAGCAGAATAGAACAAATAAATAAAATAATATGACATCACCAGAAATTTTGCAAAAAGTTAAAAAAGACGAGGCGCGATTTTTTAGCTTGCAGTTCGCCGACTTGTTGGGCGTAATTAAAGAGGTGGTCAAGCCCATCGCCGAGCTGGCTAGCGCTCTGGAGCAGGGCGTTTGGTTTGACGGCTCTTCAGTGGAGGGGTTCGCGCGCATTCAAGAAAGCGATATGTTTTTGAAACCCGACCCCGACACTTACGCAGTTTTGCCCTGGACCGAAGGCAAAAACAAAACCATCAGGTTTATCTGCGATATCTACCAAGCCAATGGCCAGCCCTATAAAAGCGACTCGCGATTTGTTTTGAAAAAAGCCATACAAGAAGCGCGGGCTATGGGCTTTCAGTATACCGTAGGGCCGGAGCCCGAGTTTTATTTATTTGAGAAAAACGACAGCCAAGAGTCATTGCCATTAGACAAGGGCGGGTATTTTGATTGGACTTACAGCCGCGGCATCAGAGTAGCGCAAGAAGCAACCGAGGCCTTAAAAAGTTTTGGCGTTAATGTTGAGTGCTTGCATCACGAGGTGGGAGAGGGCCAATATGAAATTGATTTTAATTACGGCTCGGCTTTGGAAATAGCCGATAAGCTTTTAACCTTGAGATATGTGGTTAAAAAAATCGCCGACTTCAACGGCTTAAAAGCCACTTTTATGCCCAAGCCCATTAAGGGCATGGCTGGCTCGGGTATGCATGTGCATCAAAGCTTGTTTTCTTTAGATGGGCAAACCAATCTTTTTTCCAGCGACCTTGGCGCTTATCGTCTGGCTGATTTGGCTAAAAGCTTTTTAGCTGGCCAGTTAAAATACATCAAAGAAATTTGCCTTACTCTCTGCCCCACAGTTAATTCTTATAAGCGGCTAATCTCTGGCTTTGAAGCGCCGGTTTATATTACTTGGGCCAGCAGTAATCGCTCGGCTTTAATTAGGGTGCCTAAATGGTTTAGCGATAAACCCAAGGCGGCCCGTATAGAATTGCGTTGCCCGGACTCGTCGTCCAACCCTTATCTGGCCTTCACCGCTATGCTGGCGGCTGGCTTGGCAGGCATTGAACAAAATTTGGCGCCTGCTGAGCCAGTAGAAAAAAATGTTTATCACTTAGACGAAGCCAATCTAAAAAATCGCCATATCGCCACTTTGCCCGGCTCTTTATTTGAGGCCTTGGCCTGGTTTGGCCAATCAGAACTAATGAAGAAAATCTTAGGCGAAGAATTATTTAATAGATATCTTTCGGTTAAACAAAAAGAGTGGAATGAATTCAAAACAGAGGTTTGTTCTTGGGAGCTTGATAAATATTCAAATATTTATTAGTATGTAAAACGAGCTAGTTAAAAGTCGGACTGCTCAAATAATAATAATTAAAAACCATTTTTATATGAACATCAAACCGCTTTCTGATCACATTTTAATTGAACCGGTATCTTTTGAAGAAAAAACCAAGACCGGTATTTTTCTGCCCCAATCAGCTGATAAAGAAAGGCCGGAGCAAGGCAAAGTAATTGCTGTTGGCCCGGGCAAAATGGGCAAGGCGGGCGCGAGAATGCCGCTGGAAGTTAAAGCCGGCGACACCGTGCTTTTCACCAAATACGGCCCCAGCGAGATAAAGGTTGACGGCAAGGACTATCTCATTGCCAAACAAGATGATATCCTCGCTATTCTTGGATAAATCCAAGAATAGCGAAATGACTAATGACAAATGTCTAATGTCTAATAAAATAACTAATATCAAATGACAAATGTCTAAAATTAGTCATTAGTCATTAGGATTTAGACATTTTAATAATATGGCAAAACAAATTTTATACTCCGAAGAGGCAAGGCAAAAACTAAAAGCCGGCGTTGATAAATTAGCCAACGCGGTTAAAGTTACTTTGGGCCCCCGAGGCCGCAATGTAGTTTTAGACAAGGGCTATGGCTCCCCCACCATCACCAATGACGGGGTAACTATTGCTAAAGAAATCGAGTTAGAAGACAAAATTGAAAACATGGGAGCGGAAATTGTTAAAGAGGTCTCTACCAAAACCAATGACGCGGCCGGCGACGGCACCACTACCGCGGTTGTTTTAGCTCAGTCGCTGATACAGCAGGGCTTTCGCAATGTGGCGGCCGGCGCTAATCCCTTGGCCTTAAAACACGGCATTGAAAAGGCGGCTGAAGTAATAGTGGCTGAATTGAAAAACATTTCCAAACCAATTGCCGGTAGAGAAGAGATAGCCCAAGTGGCCACTATTTCAGCTGAAGACGCTGAAATGGGCAACTTGATTGCTGAAGTAATTGACGAAGTAGGTAAAGACGGCGTAGTGACTGTGGAGGAATCAAAAACCTTTGGCCTTTCCAAAGAAATGGTTAAGGGTATGCAGTTTGACAAGGGTTATGTTTCCCCATATATGGTAACCAACGCGGAAAAAATGGAAGCGGTTTTAGAAGACGCGCCCATTTTAATCACCGACCGCAAAATTGCTTCTATTCAGGAAATTTTGCCCATCTTAGAGCAAATCGCCAAGGGCGGCAAGAAGGACTTGGTGATAATCGCTGATGAAATTGAAGGCGACGCTTTGGCTACTTTAGTGGTGAACAAATTGCGAGGCGTTTTGAATGTTTTGGCCATTAAAGCTCCGGGCTTTGGCGACCGCAGAAAAGAAATGTTGGAAGACATCGCGGTGGTTACCGGCGGCACGGTTGTTTCAGAAGACAGGGGCATGACTTTGGAAAAAGTAACTCTGGATAACTTGGGCAAGGCCAGACGAGTGGTAGCCACCAAAGAAAAAACCATTATTATTGACGGCGCTGGCAGTAAAGAAACCATTGAAAAAAGAATTAAACAAATCAAGGCCGAGCTGGAAAATTCTACCTCGGATTTTGACAAAGAAAAATTGCAAGAACGGCTGGGCAAGCTTTCGGGCGGTGTGGCGGTGATCAAAGTAGGCGCCCCGACGGAAGTTGAACAAAAAGCCCGCCAGCATAAAGCCGAAGACGCTTTGGCGGCCACTAAGGCGGCGGTGGAGGAAGGCATTGTGCCGGGTGGCGGCGTGGCTTTAATCAGAGCGGCCAAAGTGTTGGCTAATTTACAAGTTGATACCGAAGAAAAAATCGGCGTGGCTATTTTAGCCAAAGCGGTGGAAGAGCCCTTGCGAATGATTGCCAACAACGCGGGCGTGGAAGGTTCAGTGGTTGTTGAATATGTTAAAAAGCAAGAAGGCGGCCAGGGCTTTAACGCGCAATCCAGAAAATACGAGGATTTGCTCAAGGCCGGCATTATTGACCCCACCAAAGTAGTTAGAAGCGCTCTGCAAAACGCGGTTTCCGGGGCGAGCATTTTGCTAACCACCGAAGCGGTGGTGGCGGAAAAACCCAAAGACAAAGACGACAAACCAATGGGTATGCCCCAAATGGGAGGAATGGACTACTAAACAAATAGAGATGGTTGCAAAACTATTTCGTAGCGAAATTTTAGATTTTCGAGCGAGGCGAGGAAGACGAGCAAAATGTTTTGAGGCCGTAGCCC
>PFAV01000012.1:0-147 GCA_002773545.1 bacterium (Candidatus Gribaldobacteria) CG10_big_fil_rev_8_21_14_0_10_41_12
TTTAATGTTTTTTTTAGAAATGCGGAGTGACGGCCGTGGAGACTATGTCTTGGCCAATTTAAACGAATTAGTTATAAATTGTTCTGAAAGGGGGTCAGTTATGTGATGTGTTCAGAACGACTGATTGGAGTGAGATTACAAAAGAAT
>PFAV01000012.1:172-2904 GCA_002773545.1 bacterium (Candidatus Gribaldobacteria) CG10_big_fil_rev_8_21_14_0_10_41_12
ATTTTAAGGCAAAAATTTCCAGTATAAACTGAAAATCTTTTCAATAAGTAGTTGTTCTGATTTGCTCCCGATTAAGAACATATTTAGAAAACTTGATTGGGATAAAATAAAAGAAGATTTACTGATTATCAACTTGAAGCAATTTCTTAATCCGCCTATCAACAAGAGGGCTTTTTAAGACACCTGCCACCAAATTTTTTAATGTATCTACGCTAACAAGACCTATCATATCTAACTTTTTATCCTTTAATTTGTCTATTAATTCACTAATATCCTTCTCTATCAAATTATTACAATCAACGACTGTTGGATTTGGGCACCAATCACACTGCTCAGTAATATCAACAAACGTATCTAATGGTAAAGACGAATTATCTATATAAAGATATACTTTTGCTGAAAGAGTTTTTGCCCAAACTAAAAACAGCAATTCCCCTGATAATGGGTTGCTGTTTAAAACTATAAAATAATGCTTTTTGTTGCAGTTTTCAAAACTGTCTTCTTTAAATAGATATACAGAGCCAGAACGAATCGTAGACTTAATACGAACATCAGGAGATATAATCATATACATTAAAACCAGTAGCTTGCAACTTTGATGTTTTCCGAAAATGCTTCTTCGGAAGTTTTTAGTATCTCTGCTGATTCGTTAAATATATTTTTAAAGCCTTCATCTTTGGATGGATTTTTAAAAAAATCATCATAGTCCATAAGTTCTCTTGTGCTTGATTTACTGGTCAATACTTCTCTAAATTTTTCCCACTCTGGAAATTTATGCGACAATTCAGCTAAATCAAACTGGTTTAATTGGCCATATTCTCTATAAGATTTTTCAAGAGCCTCTATTTCTGAATCCGAAAAAATATCTAAATCAACCTTCTGTTTGGATTTTATTTTGTAGCCACGACCAAGCTCTAAGTAATTTTCTAAATACTCTTTTTCATCACCATCTACATTAAATCCAGCTAAATCTTTCGCGGAAGAACCAACAGCGCCATATGGCATAGCAAAATAAATATCATTAAATATGGGTCTGCCATATTTTCTTATATGCAACCTATCCGCAAGCCACATCAATTTAACAACCTTTAACTTGTCTATAAGACCACCTTCTTTTAAAGCCAGGAAATTCAATGCCTGTGTGGCCTTTTTATTGTCGAACGCAGTTATGATTTTCATATATAATAATTATAACACAATTTATAGTATTAAACAATTAAAGTCAAATAATTTTGGTTTTCTTAATAAAATTAGCCATTAGTTTCGTGCCACGACACTCCCAAACTCGGCGTATTTACGAAGCGCTATTTCGTATAAGACCTTAATATACGATGCCCCGGCAGGAAGCTAATTTTTAGTAAGTTTTTTTCCGCGACAACTAACCGCTAATAAACACAAAACTATTTCGCGGGTTTCGTATATTAAGTCTTATACGATGTAGCGGGACGAGCTCAAGCCTTTTCCTTTTCTTTTTTTTACTTGCCACTCGCTAAGGTTTTTTACCTTTTTAAAGGGCGTTCGCTTCAGCAGAAGCGAAAGGCAAGCCCTTTTAAAAATAAAAAACAATTCCTTTTAAAACCGTGTTTTTTTATCAAATTTTGGAAGAATTACCTTTTTGCTATAATGAATCCCTACTTTTTGTTATAATAAAAACGACCCGTCTTTTAGAGTCCTCCTCTTCAGCGGGTCAGGAGGGAGCCGGTATTTATATCGGTTCTTTGGGGGGGTGGTAAAAATGTTTAGTTTAGATAAAAAAACAACTGTATTCATCTTAGTGGATACAGTTGTTTTTTCAAGGTGGGGGGTGGTTTGGTTGGGACTCCTGACGTTTTTAGACACTATGAATATATAGTACCCCTCTCTTAAATTGAAAAATTTTAAACTTTTGGTTTTTATTACAAATCACGTTTATGATCTATTGTTTTGTGAGTGTATGCAAAATTTATTATGTATTTTTTTCTTTATTATTCAATGAATAAAGGAGCAAGAAGGTGCTGGCTAATATAGTAAAATCAAAAATCCAAATTTTTTGAAATGTTATATAGTATTTATATTTATAACCCTCTCTCGCGATAGTTTCTTTTTCAAAATTAGTATCACCACCGTAATTAAGTAAGAATGTCGCTCCAAATTCGTGAGCATTTTTAATATATGTTCCATACTGGCCGTAATTGTTAATCGTAGACATCCATTGCATCATGGTAAAAGCAAATACAATGAGAATGGCCGTTGACGCTATTATCGGTTTAATTTTATTTTTTGTTTCCAATAATCTGCCTCCTGTAAATACATAAGCCAGGCCTAATGTAGAAATTGGCTGGAAAAAGATTAAATATTTAATAAATGATTTAGAAAAATAATACGACCCGCCTTGATTGATCAAATAATAAAACAGTGCGAAAGAAAATATTATCCAAAAAAATGTTAAGAGCATTAAAATACAATTTTTCTTTTTTAATTTAGACATATGGTTTAACATTTATGATTAAAAATTTATAATTAATTTTAAATTTAAAGATAGGAAGTTTTATATTTTGTTTTGGATGTTCATAAATTTGTTTTTATTTAAACTATTTTATTTAGTGCTTATAAAATATCTCTGCAGATTCCAACGTTGTTCATTCAAACTGCCATGATGTGAATAAGAATAATAAGTCAGACCGGCTCCTTCAACATAATAAGAATGTGATTCATCGGGCAGGGTATATTCAGCAATCTCGTATTCATCTTTT
>PFAV01000012.1:2931-5345 GCA_002773545.1 bacterium (Candidatus Gribaldobacteria) CG10_big_fil_rev_8_21_14_0_10_41_12
TTGATGCTTCGCACCCAATTACAGTAGCGATTATCGCCGCGGCTTTTATCCCTTTCGTCGCAACCGAAAAGTTTGTTTTTAGCCAGCGGCAATGATAATTCCAACCATTTTATTTTGCCCCCGCTTGGTTCATCTCCAAAATCTCCCCATGTCTTATCTCCAAGATCTTCAATTTTTATTTTTCCGTCATTTTTTACAACCAAATCAAAGACCTCTTCGTCGGTCCAATAATAATCTTTATTATCCGCGACAAATAAAGTCGCTTTCTCCTTCTCCCGATACAATCCGCCCGGAATATTACTAAACAAAGCGACGGTTACGTCTTTATATCTGGCCACTTTTAAAACTTCAATTTTTTTCATATACACGCCTTTATTAACTACCCCCATATCCAGAACGGCATAAGTAACTTTGTATAGCCACCAATTACCCTTATTTAGCGGTATAAAATCAGGATTGCCAGCCGAAGTAAAACCTGGAAACAAAAGAATCAAAACCAATAGACAAACTAGCGATTTAAAAAATTTCATAAGTTAAAATTCCTAATTAATAAACTCTTTTATTTTATCAAAATCCGCGCCGACCAATTCTGTAAGTTTTTTTAAATCATTACTATTTGGAGAATTGTTATTTTTAATTTGGTCTTCGCCTGAGTTATTAATAGTATTAGATTTTTGTACGAAAGTATTTGATTGAGTTTTATTTCCGAAAATATTTGGATTGGTAAAAAACCAAAAAAATATAATTATTAGCAACGATAAAAGGATACTTATTATATATTTAATATATTTTTTCATAATGGTTTTGAAAATTTTCATGACTATATTTTACCACGACAGAAAAAAATAAAAAAGGCTAAAATTTGGGTGAGCGAGTTAAATTATTTTTCTAAACCATGCGCTCTTAAACAATTTTGATATAAAAATTGAAAATCATCTTTTAAAAAATAATTACCTGTTTTTGCCATATCACTATATTGTGATGGCTCGTCAGCAACCTTTTTCCCCAGTAGACTTATAGCTTTTTCTTTAGCTTCTGCATAACAATTTTTTTTGATTTGTGTTGGTCTCCACTGAAACCAATAAAAAGTTCCTCCCAAAAGAATAAACAATGTTATTATAAGTAAAGATAATTGTTTTTTGTTCATATTATTTTTTATATTATTTTGATAACAAGGATAATAGCTTTAAAAATAAATTGCTAAAAAATAATTTTACAGGATTAGTTTTATTTTTATCTTTCACATTATCATTAGTTTGACTATTTTGTTCTTTTACGCTTTGATTATCGCTTAATATTGTGTTATTTTTGCTGTCTTGACTTTGGATATCGGTCAATTTTGCATTATCTTCTTCTATATTAGGTTTTGGATTATCGGCTAAAATGCATTGATCGCCGACCTCTCGATAGCCACTATTACAAAGCCACACATCCATAGAATTTTGCGCGACATGCGCATTTTTAGGTATTTTAACGCATGTCTTTTTATCTAAAGACAAAGCATATCCATCGCCGCATGATACTTTCTTGGGCACAGATGCAGGAGTAGATGATATGGTTTTTTTATCTTGAGTTACCTTTTTTATGCAACTTTTTTTATTGCTATCCCAATCATATCCGGAATTACAATAACAATTGCTATTATTATCATTACCCTTTGCCCCATAAACATTTTGCCCATAATACTTTTTACAATTTTCTGTATGACTAATACAATTAGCGCCAACCATTATATAACCTTCATTACAGACGCAAGCACTACCAACCTTGGTTGAATTAGCCTGGCATGTTAGGGAGGAGTTAGAATTTTTGGCATTATTATTTTGTTCGACTTTGTCATGGTCAATTTTGTCAGCTTCTTTTTTATTATTTACAATCTTATTGTAATCATCCCTTTTGGCACAAAAAACAAATTTAGTATATGCATCATATCGCCATTTATACCCATCCTCGCATATACATTTGTTATCATTTACAATACTATTAATATATCTTGATCTACATAATGCGTCGTTTCTCTTAATATTTTTAATCGAATCATTAGACTCATCGCTTGCCCATCGGAGGTAAATAAGGAGGTGAATATATGGTTCACTTTTTTCACAAACATACCCTGATTCTTTGACATTTCCAGTTTTATAGTTATAATATTCATCATCACATTCACAATAAAATGGTACATTCAGAATACCATTAACATAACTTGCATGTTCATAAACTTTTGTTGAATTGGGCGGACAGTATTCCGTAAAGGTAGAATTAATACTATTATAATTTTTTATACTTTCAACAATTTTACCGTCATAATATTTTTGCCTCCAGACTAAATCTTCTATATCATTATTATTTTCTTGGCACTTAACCATAAAATCATACTTAACCATACTATCAGTCCAGCCATCATTGCAGTATAC
>PFAV01000002.1:0-1236 GCA_002773545.1 bacterium (Candidatus Gribaldobacteria) CG10_big_fil_rev_8_21_14_0_10_41_12
TTTTTATCGCTTTTGTTTTAATGAGAAAGCCAAAAGTATCGCATATTTTCAATCAAAAAATTATTTTACAAGTAAGGGTTTAATATATCTCATAAACTCCTTAAAGTCGCTGAGATCATTTCTCACTATACTATACATTTCTTCTGATTTTACCTCAAAATAAAAATGGGTAAGCCGATTTCTGTATCCGCCCATCTTATACAGCTTTTGTCGCGCAAATTCCATTGGCAATATCTCCTGCTTTCCCATTTCTAAAGCCATTTGTTTGTATTCGTCAAGTTGAGTGCCGGGAATGCGCGATAAAATATGCGCGCAAATATCAAAAGTCGCTTCAAGGGCGTATCTTAAATAATGTTCAGCAATAGCAAAATTATCCTCTAACATAAACCTCCCGGAGCTCAATGTTTTCAATTTATCTAATTTATTTAACGATGTCTGAATAATATCCAGCCGCTCTAAAATAATTTTTTTATTAATTTCTAATTTGATCATATTCTTGCTAAAATAGCTTGTTCATCAAGTTGAAAAATAAATTGCAGGTCGCAATAACGTTTAATAACATACTCTTCGTAATCCAACCTCTTTATCTTGTCGGTTTCATAAAGAACTTTTTTATTTTTTATGGCTTCAAACTGCAATTTAATCGGAGTAAATTGCAAAAAAACAATGTCAAACTCGTGCGCTCTTAATTGGAAGCGGCGTTTTAAGTAATCTTTGGGTAAAACATCAGTAAAAATATCATAGAGTTTCAAGTAAATATCCATAGTGCTGGCCCTATGCTTCTCTGGCTCTTGCAAAACTATGCCAAGGTCAACATCGCTCAATGAATGAGCCGTGTTATTGGCTTGGGAACCAAAAAGATAAATGGTTTGGATGCCCATCTGCTGAAAAATCTTTTTATGTTTTGCGGAAAAAGCGATTTTCATAGTTTTATCTTAACAAAAATAAACCCATAACGCAATAAACAAAAAAACAAGCCCTCCAAAATAAAATCTAAAAGCAATCATGCCTAAACAAAAAGAGCGACCCAAACAAGGCCGCTCTTTCTGATGCCTATAAAAGCAATTATTCACCATCTCTGATAATGCTCCCTGAATATTGATGAAGCAGAGAACTGACCAAGGTTTGCCTCGCATACTCTTTGAGATGGTTGCAAAACTATTTCGTAGCGAAATTTTAGATTTTCGAGCGAGGCGAGGAAGACGAGCAAAATGTTTTGAGGCCGTAGCCCAGCTA
>PFAV01000002.1:1255-6604 GCA_002773545.1 bacterium (Candidatus Gribaldobacteria) CG10_big_fil_rev_8_21_14_0_10_41_12
AACCATCTCTTTATAAAGCAAAACCTCCTTTTTCGCGTTAGGAACTTTTTTAAGCTTATCTTGCTCAAAATCTTTTAACACAGCTTTTTCATTTTTATCTAATTCAAAGTATTTCATATTCTTAGTTATTATTTTTGATAAGATACCTTTTGTCAACTATAAGATTTTCATAACTATAAATTCATGGTGCTCCCAGAAGGACTCGAACCTTCATTTCAGCCTCCGGAGGGCTACGCTCTATCCGATTGAGCTATGGGAGCAAACTTCTAAACGCTCTTTACGGGCTTCTCTGCTATAATATAGATATTACTATGCCCGGCCGGATATCTCCAAAGCCCGCATTCTTTTATTTTTAGGTTTGTCTTTTTAACCAAGCTCTTTAGCTCGCCTCTGGTAAAACCATGATAATATCTTTCAGCCAGCACCTTCCCTTGTGAATCTTTCCAGGGCAAAAAAATATCCTTAAAATCCAACTGGCTTTGGCCGATTGCTTTCAGAAAACCATACTTCAAAATCGCTTTCAAGAACTTGCTTTCTTTCCAAAAATGCCAATTAGTTAAAATTAAACTGCCTGACGGCTTCAAAACTTTCTCTGCTTCTTGTAAAAACCTTAAACGCTTTTCTTTGGAGGGAATGTGGTGCAAAACCGCCAGACAATAAATTTTGTCAAAATAATTTTCAAGAAAGGGCAAGTTTAGCGCGTCAGCCACCTGAAAACGGGCTATGGGATATTTCTTATTCGCCTTTTCAATAAGCCCCTCGGAATTATCAATGCCAAAATAATCAATTCCCTTATTTTCCAAAAGCTCAAATAACCGCCCATTGCCGCAACCTAAATCTAAAATTTTTTCTCCAGCCACCACAGAATCAGCTGAAAACTTCCCTTCGGCAATTTTAGGAGGAGTGTTTCGTTTCCTTGAAAAATCTTCAGCGATTTTGTTATAATCGCTTCTGACTCTATCTAACAATTGTTGAACGAAAACTTTGTCCATGGATAAAAATTTACAACAACAGATTGGCTCTGAATTACTGAAAGCGAACATTAAAAATCGCGTGGGTTTGGATTCTTTCAAACGACAAATTGCCAAAAAATACGGGATAGCGATACTCAAAAACTCAGAGCTACTTAGAATCTACCACGAATTGCCCGCCAAAAAAAGAGCTTCAAGACAAGGTCTGCCCTCATCCCTGCGGAAAAGGCCAATCAGGTCGCTTTCGGGCGTGGTTAATGTTTCGGTTTTAACCAAGCCCTGGCCATGCCCGGGCAAGTGCATTTTTTGTCCCAGCCAAAAAAATATTCCCAAAAGCTATTTAGCCAACGAGCCAGCAGTGCAACGAGCGATTTTTAATAAATTCAGCCCATACCAACAAGTCGCCAATCGCCTCAAGGCGCTTGAGGCCACTGGCCACCCCATTGATAAAGTGGAGCTACGCGTTATCGGAGGCACTTGGAGCTATTATCCTAAAAAATACCAAGAAAAATTTATCAGCGAGTGTTTCCGCGCCTGCAACAAGGCCAACCCGAAACAATCCCCAAAAATAGAAAAACATAACGCTTCTCCGCTCAAGAGCGCAGAAGCGTTATGTCTGGAAAAAATCCAAAAACAAAATGAAACGGCGAGGCGCCGAATAGTGGGGATTGCTGTGGAAACACGACCGGACTTTATTAACCCAGAAGAAATAAAATGGATGCGAAAATTGGGCATCACTAAAGTAGAACTGGGCGTTCAGAGTGTTTATGATGATGTTTTGAAGCTCAATCAACGCGGGCATACTGTGGCTGTTACCATCACGGCCACCCAACTGCTAAAAAACGCTGGCTTTAAGGTGGCTTATCAGATGATGCCCGGACTTTATGGGTCGTCTTTCCAAAAAGATGCGGCTATGTTTCAAGAAATTTTCGCTAACCACAATTTTCAGCCCGATTATCTAAAAATTTACCCTTTGGCCTTAATTAAAAACACCAAACTATACAAGCTCTATCAACAAGGCAAGTTTAAGCCCTATTCAGAAAAAGAACTAATCAAACTTTTAATTGAAATTAAAAAAACCCTGCCCAAATGGGTGAGGGTAGAGCGGGTAATACGCGATATTCCGCCAGCAGACATCGTGGCTGGCAGTAAAACCCTCAACTTGCGAGAAGTGGTGGTCAAGGAAATGGCCAAAAATGGCCAGAGGTGCCAATGCGTCAGATGCCGCGAAGTTGGAAACAATTATGACGCTAAAGAAAAAATCTATTTATTCCGCGAAAATTACGAGGCATCGAGCGGGAGAGAAATTTTCTTAAGTTTTGAAAATAAAGCGCGAACAAAGCTTTTCGCTTTATTGCGATTACGCCTCCCTGTCCCCAAGGAACCGAGCTCTTTCCAGCCCCTTGTTCGCGACCTCCATACCTATGGTCAAATGGCCCAGCTTGTACGAGGTCTGCCCTCGTACAGCTCTCAACACAAAGGGTTAGGCAAAAAATTATTGGCCCAAGCGGAAAAAATCGCCAAAAACGCTGGCTATAAAAACATTGCCGTCATCTCGGGCGTTGGGGTTAGGCCGTATTATAGAAAGCTGGGCTATAAGCTCAAAAATACTTATATGGTGAAAACGCTCCAAATAATAAAAAAATCAAAGCAAATGCTTGTTTAGCCAGCTATAAGAATGTTTTAAAATTTCTCTTTTAGCTTGATAGCTTTCCAGACCGTGGTCGGCTGATTCTATAATTTCCAATTTTTTGTCGGCTTTGATGGCTTTTAATAATTCGCGGCTGTATTTCACTGGTATGTCGTCATCTTTTTGGCCGTGGATTATCAAAACAGGCGAAGCGATTTTTGCCACGGTTTCACGCCAGCCAAAAGTCAGGGCATCGGCGAGATAGCCCATGCCCACTCGGCCTCTCGGGGTGTCAAGATATTTTTCTTTTTGACAAAGGATAATTTGTTTTTTGCTATACCAATTTTGCAACAGTTCTTTTTGTTGCAAAGCCGGAGCCAACAAAATCAAGGTGTTGGCTTTTTGACATTGCGCCTGAAACAGCACTGCCACTGCCCCACCCAAGCTGTGGCCGATTATAGCGATTTTACTGCTGTTAATTCTTTTTTATTTGCTCAAAAAACTGAAAGCGCAAGCTAAGTCGCTGGCTTCTTTTTGAATGGTTAATTTTTCAAAATCGCCCTCGGACTCGCCCTGACCGGAAAAGTCAAGGCGTAAGCTGGCCAAACCCTTATCAGCCAAAAACCGCGACAACTCCACAAATTTTCTCTCGGATTTTGTTTTGGCAAAGCCGTGGCAGATAATGACAGCGGGCACATTAGTAGTATATTTGGGCAAAGTTAAAACCCCGGCCAATCTTTCCTTTTTAGCGTTAAAAAAATCAATATAGTTTTCCGAATAATTAGCCATGGTTATTTAAGCCGCCGCTTGGCGTTGCGCACTACCATTTGATAGAGCTGGACGCTGGGCGTACGAAAGGCGGTTTTACCTTTTTTGGCTTGTTTGCAGGAATATTTTTTCATTGTTTTATTTTACAACTTTACAAGGCAAAACAAAACCTAACAAATGATAAGTAAGAACGATCGTTCATATTTGTCATAAAGTTAGTTCAAAAAAACTGGCTTAACAGCCAGTTTTCGCAATAAGCAAATTAGATATAAATCTTTTTCAATCTTTTATCCCACGATTTTCTTAAGTCCCTTAAATATTTACCCACATCCTTTTTGGTTTTCAATTCGGGATGGTTCTTGTCACTCCAAGCGCCTGCGGCTTGGCTAAGCGCGCTTTCAAAACGCATTTTAGCTGATTTCCTCTTTTCCATAAAATTATATAAATTAAGCGCGGGAAACACGAATCAGCCCCGAGCAGGGAATGATTTCTGCGCCGCGTTTTTCTAAGGCGTCTAAAAATTGATTGACGCCCAAAGAGTCAGACGAAATATGGCCGGCAATAACCACATTAATGTTGGCCGCCTCGGCTTCCTTGCGATGTTCTTCGCTTTGGTGCATACCAATAACCGTGCCAATACCAGCTTGCGCCATTTTTTCGTAAAGCTTGGGCGAGCCCTCGGTGCCCCCGGTAATCTCGGTTAAAGCAATGCGGCCAACCCGATTTTCCAGGCCGCCAGCAAAAATTTTAGGCCCGGCGCCAATTTTTTGCGCTTGTTTGTATTCGGGAACTTCTTTGAGTTTTTCCACTAAATCGCCTACGGTTTCTATGGTTTTATCTTCAATGACTGGCCGCAAAAAATTAGCCGCCAGATTGTCGCAGGGCGTATGCAAGCACATAAAGTTAAACCCCAACAAGCGAGCTGTGTCCACCGCGCGGTCGTGGTTTGAGGCGTTAATGCCTCGCGCCACCTCGGAGATTCGTTCTTTCATTAAACCCTCAGCAATATTAATAGGCACGCCGTATTTATTTAGAATATCGCACTGCAAGCTCATTACTTCATGCAAAGCGGCCAAACCCTTGCCCCGAGGGTGATGGGCAATAATCAAATCAATGCCGCCCAATTCTTTGGCCAACAATATCTCGGCCGTCTCAATATCAATGCCCACCAAAACTTTTTTGATTTCGCGGTCGTCAGCCACATGCAAAATTCGCGAGTCCAAATATGGGTTAGTTAATTCCTCTTGGTCAAAATCGCTTTTGGCTTTTTCGTCTAATTTCTCGTAGCGTTTCTTTTTGCGAGCCAAAAAACTGTCAATTTCTTGCTCGGCTCTAAAATCAGCGGCTCGGCCCATTTTAATGGCTAACTCAAAAATTTCCTGAACTTTCATAAAAATTATTTAGCGGGCTTTTTAACTTTCTTAACTAATTTCTTAGAAACAAACTTTTTCGCTGGTTTGACTGCCTTAGCCGCTTTAGCTTTGGTTGGTTTGGCCTTAACCGCTTTTTCCACGGGCTTGGCTTTGTTTTCCGCCTTAACCGCCTCGGTCTGTTTCAAAAACCTGCCCTTTATTTTGGCAATTTCTTCAACTTGCTTGTCTAACTCAAAAAATTGCCCCCGAATGCGAGATTTTTCGCGAGCCACAAATTTCCGCTGACCCTTGTTTAAGTCCTTTTTATTCATAATTTCAATTTACTACACTTTTTGTCCTATAGAACAGTTTTTGTAGTTTTTTATTAAACTAACTTATTTTTAATTTAGCAAATAATCCTTAAAAACGCAATCTCTAAAATAACTCAAGCCGCTCGAAATATGAAAAATCGAACGGCTTGGCTGTTTGGAAAGTTTTTATTATTCCAAACTCTTTTGGGTCTTTTGCTTTTTCGTTTTATTGAATCGTCGCCACCCATCGTCAATAAGCTCGTCATCGCCCTCATTTTCTAGAGAAAATTCAAGAGCGGTTTTTTTATCTTGTTTCT
>PFAV01000002.1:6727-6869 GCA_002773545.1 bacterium (Candidatus Gribaldobacteria) CG10_big_fil_rev_8_21_14_0_10_41_12
CAATAATCCCACTGATGAGAAAAGTCAAGATATTACACAGCGCTCAATTAAAAAATTTCAGCAATTTTTCTATTGACCAAGCATTGATAATATCGCTTTTTTCGGCCCAGCCCCTTCGGGCTTGGCCAAGGCCGTATTTCAT
>PFAV01000070.1 GCA_002773545.1 bacterium (Candidatus Gribaldobacteria) CG10_big_fil_rev_8_21_14_0_10_41_12
ATTCAAACCAACCAGCCCCCGTAGTTCAACGGATAGAACTTCTCACTCCTAACGAGATAACAGGGGTCCGACTCCTCTCGGGGGCACACCAAAGTTTTGCAAAAACAGATTTTTGTGGTAATTTACGATAGTGAGATTTAGCTCCAACTTGAAAAAGGGGAAAATTTTTTTTGTACATTGCAATGGTCTATGGTACAATATAACCATGGATAGAAAAATATTAAGGGGAAAAGCCATTGCCTTAAGAAAAAATGGCAAAACTTATTTGGAAATTCAGAAAGAGTTGAAAGTTAAAATTCCCAAAAGCACGCTTTCGGATTGGTGTCAAGGTGTTCCGTTGCCCCCCGAATATGGCCCAAGGATTAATTTATTGAATTTGACTAATTGCGAAAAAGGAAGGGCTGTTGCGGTTGTTGTTAATAGACACAGAAGAGAAGAATTTTTACAAAAATTGCGTGATAGGAATTTTTATTTACTGAAAAAGACTAACAAGCATGTTTTGAAGATGTTGCTGGCGATGATATATATATGCGAGGGAAGTAATTGGAGCGTGCATCGTGGATTAGTTCTTGGTAACACAGACCCTGATTTAATAAACTTTTATATTTTTTTGCTTAAAACCTGTTATCCTGATATAATTACCCATGATAATTTGAGGTGTCGCATTGGTTGTCGAGCTGACCAAGATATAAAAAAATTAGAGAAGTTTTGGTCTGGGGTTACTAAAATACCGCTTAACCATTTTAACAAAACCACGGTAGATCCCCGCACTGCTGGTAAGCCGACAAAGAAAAAAGATTATAAAGGAGTTTGCGTGATAAATTCTCGCAGTACGGAAATTCAATTAGAGCTAGAGATAATCGCAAGGATGCTTTTCAAGAATTTAATAAAAAAGGGCCATTAGCTCATTTGGTAGAGCGCATCGCTGGCAGCGATGAGGCGACCGGTTCGAATCCGGTATGGTCCACAAAATTTAATTTATCGCCAATAACACGCTTATTAAATGGAATCTGGAGAAAACCAAAATACGACATTAGACATGCTAAAAAAGGTTGCGAAAGCCTTTGGTGTTTCAATTGAGGATTCAATAAAATAAAACTATAGAAAACGAGCAAGAAATAGAAAATATGGAGGGTGTTACAAAAAAGAAAAGTCTTTTGAAGAAAATATTTAGCGGTATTGGTATTGGCGGGGCTGTTATAGGCGGAGGTCTATTCTCTTTGATTCTTGTCGTTGTTCGTTTTTTGTATATCGCTTCTGCTGGGCTATCAATGCATGGTATGCAATTATTTTGTTTCAAAAGGGGTCTATAGTTTGGGGACTGGTTGTTTTAATCATAGGCACACCACTAGCAATTGGAATAGCTTCGTATCTTTTTATACCATTACTGCTATTCTCAATAGTTACATTAATTATATGGGGTGTTGCATCGCTCTTTGGAGTGCATACATCTTTTGGCAATATCTGGGATTGGCTTTGGTTTGCAGTAAAGGTATTAATTGTTGGAGGTATGGCTTTTTTCGGAGTCAGTGAGTTTATTAGATCAATTAAACAAAAACGGATTTTCAATTTCTTTAAGAAAAATTGGTTTTATTTCCTGATATTTTTGTTTTTATTTTGGTTATTTTTTATAAATGTGAATAAAAATTCTACTGAAGTGCCTCAATCTGATTCAAACCAAGCGACTCAAATTGAACCAATGAATTCTTCTGAACTTGATAAATTTTCTACTGTCTTAGCAAAAGAAGAACTACTAACTGATTCTGATTTAGAAAATATACGAAGTGCCCTTAAAAGCTACACTGACAGAACTGGCAATTATCTTACACAAAATGATGTTGACGGATTTACGGGATTGATAAAACAATCGAATGATTATCAATATGAGCTAGGACAATCCTTACTATTCTCTTGGGATCAACAGAAGATATATACGACAAGTGGGTTTGATAAACTTTATAAAGAAATGCAAGACGCCAATTATCGTAAATCAGGAGTTTTACAATTTAATAAAAATCGTCTCAAACAAGCCGCTGAACACCAGAGCTATAGTGAAGATGAGGACGGAAATAAATATGAATTCAGCCGTGAAGTAATCCTTCAAGGAATAGACAAAATAAGTGTAGCAAGAAAAAATATGGATAAGATCGTTTCAGTCTTTGATGAGTTTGTAAAATAATTACCGAACAATGAAAAAATTATGAATAGAAAGGATTATCTTACAAAATTAGTTAATCGTATCCAAGTATCTTTTTATATCCTCTTGCTAGTTACGATTTATGAAGCGTGGTATTGGTTAGCGCATAATAGTGGATTATCTTTTGTTTTGGTTTTATTGTCTGGTGCTGTAACATATTTTGCGTATACCTTGATGAAGTTATTTGATGATATAAAAAACCATCCCGAATAGGCGGTGCGTCAACTTTGTTGGCACGAATTTCAGCGGCGAATTTTTTGAAAATGAGTTCTAATTTTTTCTAAAATTGGCCACTTTTTAGAAATAAAATGCAAATAAAAATCTTTGACAGCTCGTTGGAGAAATTTAATGTATGAAAAACTACAAACAATTAAAAAGTAAATTATTAAGAGATAAAGAAGTCAAGAAAAATTATGAAGCATTAAAACCAGAATTTGAATTTATAACAGCGATTATTGAGAAAAGAATTGAAAAAGGTTTAACGCAAAAAATGTTGGCTAAAAAGCTCGGCACAAAACAATCGGCGATTTCACGGCTTGAATCAGGAGTATATAACCCCAGTTTCGCTTTTTTGAAAAAAGCTGTTAATGCCATGAATTTAGAGTTGAAAATTTCTTTAGTGGAAAGACAATAATTTGTTATTTATGCAGGTTATGAATGGGAATAATTTAGAGAAAATTTTTGATTTTCTTCATCTCGTAGAAAATCTCAAATCAACCTTGAGATATAATTTTACTAAGTCAGGCAGGAAAGAATCCTCAGCTGATCATTCTTGGAGGTTGTCTTTGATGCTATTTATTTTAATCAAAGAATTAAAAATAGCAGTTGATACGGAAAAATCCATTAAAATGGCCTTGGTTCACGATTTGGCCGAATCAATCACCGGCGACATTGATGCTGTTTTAGTGGCCGAAGGCAAAGTGTCAAAACAGGAAAAGCAAAAGCTTGAATTAGAGGCTATGACTAAGATAAAAGCAGCACTACCTCAAGAAATAGGCGAAGAAATATATAGTTTGTGGAAAGAGTATGAAGACGCCTCAACCAAAGAAGCGAAATGCGTCAAGGCCGTTGATAAATTAGAAACCTTAACCCAGCTAGCTGAAGCTGGCTACAAAACATACGACAAGCCCCAATTTATCGCTAATTACGCCGACAAAGCAGTGGGGGATTTTCCTGAATTAAAAGAAGCGCTGGCAATTATTAAGAGAAAATTAAAAGATGAATTTATTAAAGGAGGGATTCCTTGGGAAGGGAAGAAAAATATGATAATTAAACGCCAGTGCGCTATTTTCATTCCTTATCGCCAAAGTAATGGCGATGTTTTTGTTTTTTTGCAAAAACGGAGCAAAACAGCCCAGCGCATCCCTGATTATTTCGGCTTTTTCGGCGGGGGATTTGAAGGCGAAGAGCGCGCGGAGCAGGCCTTGAGCCGTGAGATAAAAGAGGAGTTAAACTATTGTCCCGCGGGTTATTTTTTGTTTGGCCAGTTTGATTTACCTCGTAAAGAGGCCTGGGTGTTTTGCCAGAAAGTGAGTGATAATTTTGAGAATGAAATTGAAGTTTTGGAAGGCCAATATGGTAAATGGTTTAGCAAAACAGAAGCCATGGCTGAAAAAATGCTCATTGACGAGGACAAGCTCATTTTGCAAGATTTTTTTGGAAAACTAACCAACTAATTTTATGACAAATAAGAACGATCGTTCTTATTTGTCATAAAAATTTAGAGCGCTTGTAAATCAGTAATTGTTTGTTTAATTTTTTCCGGCTTGGGCAGGCGATCAAAAAGGAATTTGTTTTGCGTGCCCGCTGTCTGAATTTCTAAGTCGCCGAAGTGAAAGATGGCCGCCCAAGCGCCATGCACTTTCACTGACACATCTTGAATTTTAGCTAAATCCAGCTCGGCGCTGGCATAGCGGAAAAAGCCGGCTTGTTCATTTTTGATTATCCTTTTGTTGGTTATTACGATAGTGTTGAGGGTGTAAATCATTAGGTTATAAAACAAAACATCCCAAAGAAAAAAGTAATAAAGCGCGCTTAAAAACCAAAAAAAATCCGTCCATTGGCTATACCAATTTGATTGGTTGATGTAGTGATAAACCAGAGATGGCAAAAAAGCGAAAGCAATTATAAAGAAAACAGGCCAAAATAGCGTAATCCAGTGCCGTCGGCTAACTAATACGGTTTGCTCGCTGGCCTGCTGGCCACGGAAACTATTGGTTGAAGAAATAATATTAGAAGGCATAGGCGCTAAACAGGTTTAATATTAGGCAGAGCGTTTTTGATGGCTTCAAGAATGGCTAGCCAATTAACTTTTTGATAAGCAATTAAGGTAACGGCTGAAAGCAAACAAACGCCAATAAAAAATATTAAGGCCAAAACTTTAGTTCGCCCGCCTACGCCAAAGCGGATAAAGTGGTAAAAAATGACAAAACTATAAAGAAAAAACACTGCTCCAATAATAATCAGCAAAACCAATCCCCAATTTTGCGCGTTGCTTAAAAAATTCAAAATATCCATATTTTTACATTTTACCTTATTTCCAAAATCCGCGCAAATTTTTGACAAAACAGCCCATTTTGGCTACTATAAAAGTGAGATTGGAGGCGTGCCAGAGCGGTTGAATGGGATGGTCTCGAACACCATTATGGCCGCAAGGTCATCGAAGGTTCGAATCCTTCCGCCTCCGCCAATTTTCAGATTGCGACTTTTGGGCGATTACCGCCTTGCCCCGCCAGAGGCGGGGCTCGGCTTCGGCAAGGATTTTGAAGGGATTTTTGAAGTCGCAAAACAATTTCTGCCCGCTCAAACGGAAG
>PFAV01000046.1:0-4993 GCA_002773545.1 bacterium (Candidatus Gribaldobacteria) CG10_big_fil_rev_8_21_14_0_10_41_12
TTTATCGTATTTTTCCGCATCCAAAAAATCGTGAATATTAAAAAGCAAAAGCGGTTTTAAGGCCCAAAAATCAACTAAATGGTCCAAATCAATAAAAATGCCGGTTAAAAAAACAATCAAAGCGGCCCAAGCCGGCTTGACAAAAAGCAAAAAGCCAATGCCTAAAATAGCCGAAGCAATAATGTGTCTAAGCGGTCTCATAGAGCATATTTATAGTTTACAAAATTACGATTGTTGCATTCTGTGAGCGATCGTTCATATCTTGCAACACTTGGTTTTATTATGGCTGAAGAATGTCCTCAACTCGGCCATTGATGGAAATCACAACATCTTTGACCGTAGGAAATTGTTTTAAGGTCTCAATGATTTGAGCTCTAATGGCTGACACGCGGCACGAGCCGCCCACTGCTTTTTCTAATTCTTCGCTGAAATCAACTTTGGCTATACCATTTTCAATAGTTAGCTTTTGGATTTTAACATCAGGATTAATGCTAGTTGTAAAACCGTCGGCTTTTTCCTCATCGGTTAAATCACCTCCTAAAAGCAATTCTAAGACAGCTCTGGCAGGCGCTTGGGTAGCCGCTATTGCCCGATCAACTGGAAAAACCTTATTGCAGGAAATTTCCGGATCTAAATTTGAATTGTTAAAAAACACCTTCACAGCCATCACATCAGCCCCGGCCAATCTTATGGGGATTTCTAATTGGTCATCATTAGCAGGTAAGCCCGAGGGATTATCCTTTTTCAAAACCAAAACAGCGTCGGTATCGGCAACCACTAAAAAATCAAGCTTGACTTCAAATGGCACATAATTTTCAGCCATCCAATCGCTTTTGGCCTGGGCAATGCCCTCTGCTATCACTTCTCCTTTCAAATCTAAAAGCTTCACCGGAAAGCTGGCTTCAAAATACCATGTTCCCCGCGCCTCTCCCTGGATTTCTAAGGGGCTGGAAATTGTTTCGTGAGCCAAAGGCAAGGGCTTGGTTATTCTGATAACATCAGTATTACCTTTAACAGTAGTAAAAACTTGCGCCTGACTGCTCGGGCCTTCTTTATGGCAAGGCTTAGTTGGCTTGGGCGATTGAGGATTGCCATGCCTCACCCATTCATAATTCTGGCAAACCCAAGCGTCCTCATTGCCACCTAAAAAACGAAGACAGAAAATGGAGCTAATTACTAATAAAACAGCAATTATAATGATGAGATATTTTTTTGACATAAATAAATTAAAAACTAAAAATAAATCCCGCTGTTTAATTCGTGCGATCGCACGAATTAAACAGCGCTTTAATTTTTGTTTTTCCTTGTCTCAAAACTTTAATCTTTCTATTCTCCAGCGAGATTAAGACCGAGGGCGCGCTTTTAATTGTCCCTTCGTCAAAATAAAAGTCCACCTTGTCGTTAAAATACTTTTTGGCTTGTTTAATGGTTTGCGCTGGAGGCAACCCCTCTATATTGGCGCTGGGCGCCACCAATGGCCCGGTTTCTTTTAATAAGTTATTTAACCACTTGTCCTTAGGACAACGAAAAGCTAAAGTTTTATTTAACGGCCACAGATAGGACAGCTCTCTTTTTAGCATAGGACAAGGCAAAATTACACTCACTGGCCCCGGCCAAAACTTATCCAAAATATTTTTGGCCGGTTTATCAAGCGCCACTCCAAACTTTTTTAAATCTTCAATCTCGGCTATCAAAATAATAAACGGCTTTTGCGGGCTTCGCTTTTTTAATTTGTAAATTTTTTCCACTGCTTTTTTATGTAAGGCCAGACCAACCAAACCATAGATGGTGTCAGTGGGCAAAACGCCAATCCCACTCGCTTTAATAGTATTTATAATATTTTGGTCAACAATTTCCATTAAATTAATTTTCAATTTACGAATTTTCAATTTTCAAACAATTTTCAATGATTAAATTTTCAATGGATTAAACCCATTTGAAAATTAAATCATTTGATATTGAAAATTCATTAAAAATTGATAATTGAAAATTTGTAAATTAAACCAAGATTAGCCCTTTCAATCCTGTTTCTTCCTCAATCTCTCTCCTTATTTTTATATCCGACTTCAAAATCACTACTTCTAATGTTGCGCTCACCACCCCAGCAATAAAATGCCCGCCAAACACAGTTTTATCAGCCCCAGCCAAAGAAATGTGCAAATGAAAGTCGTAGCCGCTTTCGCTGGCGGAAACAATGCCCAACAGACCTAAAACCTCCAAAGGCCTATCAAATTTTTGCGGAAAATAATCGCCTTTTTCCCTGAAAAATCCAAGTTCGGCCCAGCCCAATTGGCCAATGCCTGAAACAAAAACTCCGGTTTTAACCTTATGCTTTTGGCAAATGTCTTTCAATTGTTCGTAAACATTCTCGCCCGGCCAAAGCCGCGCGATTATTAAATTATCTTTTTCTTGGCTTTGCATATTTTTATACCACAATCTTCTTCATTATAAATAAATACTTAAAACCCCTTAAATAAAAATTATATTGTCTTGCCCTATTGTGCCAAACACCTGTGTTTGATGTTTGGTTGTGGCGTGTTAAACAAACGATATCCATGGGTTCAAAATACTTCTCTAATCTTGGCCAAAGTAAAAATCCAACCGGAGTAAATTTCTTTTTGATCCATTGGTCCGCTATTACCCAACCCATTACCTTGCCTGGTTTTAAAATTCTGGCAATTTCAGAAGCAACTTTCTCTAATTCGTCGTAGAATTCTATTTTTTCGCATGAAACTTTTCCAATACATTCTTTATTGTCAGAGTAGTTAATATTGTCAGAATACGGCGAATCAATAAAAACAAAGTCGCAAGAATTTTCTTGGAGTGGAATTTGCCGGCTATCATTTTTAATCACATCTGGCCTAACTACATTCAAGTCATAGCCAATTACCTTTCTATTCAACTCTTTTGCCACATCAATTGTTGTTCCGCTTCCAGCCATTGGGTCAACAACTAAATCGCCCTCTTTTGTATATCGCTGGAGCAAATTCCAAATAACAAAAGCCGGCGTTACTCCGCTATATTTATTGTTCCCGTGTGGCTTATCGCCATAATTTTGCCTCGGAAAATCCCACAAAGTTGTTGACTCTATTTCCATACTTTATTTTAATAGTTTTTTAAGGTCGTCAATGAATTTATCAAACATTTTCACTTTATTGCTTTCCTCGATGTTTGTTTCGCTCAAAACATAACTGCCGTCTGTGTCCACTTCAACAATTGCCCTGCCTTTCTTTGTCGGCTTTTTAATCGTTAGTGTGCCATCTTCATCCGGCGTTACAAAATAAACTTTAATATGCTTCGTGGCCTCATCAGAGGCAAGTTTAATTTTCCAATATCCAGTTTGAGCAATTCTTTCTCGCAAGGTAACCTTACTTGATAAAACAGCAATAACTTTGCTTGTCTTTAAATCAAAAATAATAATATCAACATCAGGCATATGCAAGCCAAATTCTCCATAGTCAACAAGCAAATTTCTTTTTACTAAACTCAATTCTTTAGACAAATTAGCGCTATTTGTTTTTTCTAATTTATTCCCATCAACTACCTCCAATCCTAAATTATTAATAACATCTTTCAAAATGTAAATAATGATTTTTTCTAAATTTTTCCCCTTGAATGCTCGCCATGATTGTTCGTGATCTGGTACGCCACCTTTTTTAATTTTTTCTTGGGCTTTTTTACTCATTAAAAAATATTCTTTATGTATTGGTTTGGCTTCTATAAAAATTTTACTTAAATATTTGTAGGCGTCGTTACCGCACTTTTTCTTTTTCGTCTCGTAAATTTTAATGAGGTCTTTTATTGTCATATTTTTATTTTTCCATTACTAAAATATATTCTGTTGGGTAGACAGAAACTTTATTTTTATCATTTACACCGGCAAACCTACCCGTCTTTTCATCTCTAACAGACGGTAAATTTTTTGACGGAATTTCTCTTTTGATAATATCCGCTATTTTTAACCCTAAATTTTGCAATTGTTCGGCAAAAACCTCTGCGTTTAATATTTTAACACCTTTTAGGCTGGTATTACCAACAACAACACAGGTTCTCCCGCCCTTTTTCAGTATTCTTTTCATTTCAGTAAAAACTTGATTCATTTCGCTAAAATATGTAGAAACTTCCTCGGCTGTTTTTTTGTCCTTTTCTAATAATTTTTTTCTGATATTTTCGGCGAGCGTGCTATTAAGAGTCAAATCTTTTTTGTTGTGATAAGAAGTGCCAATAAATCGCTTTCGGAAATCACTCAAATCTTTGGTGTATTCCAACCATAAAGCGGTGAGCTGGTGCAAATCGGCGTATTCATAAGAAGTAACATAGGGTGGCGAGGTAACGATTAAACTAACGCTATTGTCTTTCGCCGGAACTGTCCTTGCGTCCGTGCAAATTACCTTACTCGGAACTTTCAAATAACCTTTTCCTGATAGCATCTCAAATAATCGCGCGTTACCCCGCAACATCATCTTTATTTGCTTCAAAAATGTTTTAATTGGTTCTGCTGGTTTCTTTTCAAAATCTCTCGTTGGCTTATTGCTTTTCTGCAGCCAAATTGAGCAATTTTTTAGAATATTAGAAAATCCGCAAAAGAAAAAATCTTGAACATCTTGATCTTTTATTTTTGAAATCTCCGCAAAGATAAAGGCAAGCTTTCTTTTTTCTTCCGGCTTAAACCAATAATCAATTCTTTCATGTTCAGGCGCTTTTACTCTTGTTTTTCCGTTGTAAGTTTCCAATCTCTTTTGGAAAGTTACGAATTCCTCTTCAATTTTAACAGGGTCAATGGCTGTGATTTTTGCTTTAGTGATTAAAACCGCAACAGGATTAATATCAACAGCAATTGATGGCCGCCCCATTACTTTTGACTCAACAAGCGTTGTGCCACAGCCGCCAAAAGGATCCACAATCAAGTCACCCACATTAGTGTATTTCTCCGCCAAACGAGAAACTATTTGGGGAATAAACTTTGCCGGATAGCGATGGTATCCGTGGGTAA
>PFAV01000046.1:5064-5287 GCA_002773545.1 bacterium (Candidatus Gribaldobacteria) CG10_big_fil_rev_8_21_14_0_10_41_12
AAGACCATGATGGGTCAATTTTAATTTTTGAAAATAATGTTGCTGTGTTATTCATATAAAAATATTATGCGATGTTTTGCCTCTCGCTGTAATTCCTCTTCGGTTACGGAAAATAAGATTTTGTCCTGACTTTGATTGTTATCCATATGTAATAACTCCATTATATTAGAATAAAGATAGAAAACGATACGCGGGTTATCCACAGCCTGCTTAGCCCTCAAGG
>PFAV01000046.1:5308-5545 GCA_002773545.1 bacterium (Candidatus Gribaldobacteria) CG10_big_fil_rev_8_21_14_0_10_41_12
ATTTTGTTGAAAACTGCCAGACCTATATTTGATTCGCGGCTTATCCTTTCAAAGTTAAGCTTTAGAATATCGCCTGCCAAAATAATATTGCGCTGGTTAAAAATATCAGCCCATTGTTTTTTGAACGAAGGCAAAATGGTGATGGGGTAAAGCTTGTTTTGGTCAATAAAAACCTCCAGCCCCTTGTTAAATGGGTATTTCCAGCCCCAAAGCTCCACGCCCGAACACTCTGAATAT
>PFAV01000023.1:0-1717 GCA_002773545.1 bacterium (Candidatus Gribaldobacteria) CG10_big_fil_rev_8_21_14_0_10_41_12
TACGGCCTCAAAACATTTTGCTCGTCTTCCTCGCCTCGCTCGAAAATCTAAAATTTCGCTACGAAATAGTTTTGCAACCATCTCAATGCGTCATGCTGAGTGAAGCGAAGCATCTCAGATAAGATTCTTCGCCTGCTGGCTCAGAATGACAAAATAAAAAAATTAACTTTTCGCTTTTTCTACAATTTGAGCGAATGTTTCGGGTTGTTGCTGGGCTAATTGGGCTAAAATCTTTCTGTCAATTTCAATGCTGTTTTTCTTTAAGCCGGCGATGAATTTGCTGTATGAGATACCCAACGGCTTGCAACCAGCTGAAATTTGGACATTCCACAATTGACGAAAAGTTCTTTTTTTAACTTTGCGGTCCCGATACGCGTAGACACCGGCTTTTTGCAAGGCTGGTTTAGCTAACTTAAACTTTGATTTTCTACCCCAACGAAAACCCTTGGTTTTTTCCAGGGTGTTTTTTCTTCTTTTATTAGCAGTTGTTCCTCGTTTTACTCTTGGCATATTATTATTTTAATCCGGCCTTCCTTAATTTTTTTGCTAAGGCCTTTGGCGCTTCAATCATTTTTCTTTTTTGACGGATAACCTTGCCGCTCTTTTTGGAGCGATAATGATTTTGCCCGCCAATTTTGCGCAAAATCTTGCCGGTTTTGGTAACTTTGAATCTTTTGACTAAGGCCTTTCTTGTTTTCATAGAATTATACTTTAGCAATAATACCGCTGAATCCTCGCGGTTCTTTTTTTAACTCTCTTTCAAATTTAATCGGCGTATGCGTCTTAACAACTTCTAAAAATTTATTGATTTTTTCTCTGGCAAAGCCGTCTAAGTATTTTTCTCTGCCCCGCAAGGGCATTTCAAATCTCACTTTGTTGCCTTTTTGCAGGAACTCCCCGGCGGCCTTGGCTCTGGTTTCTATATCGTGCTCGGAAATGGCGAAGGTGAGGCGAATGCTTTTTAATTCGCCCGCTTTTTGATGGGCGCCTTTGCGTTCTTTTTTTTCTAACTGATAGGCGTATTTGCCATAATCCATTATTTTGCAAACTGGCGGGTCAACTTTTTCGGTAACCTGAATTAAATCAAGCCCCAATGCCTGGGCTTTCTTTTTGGCTTCTTCAAAACTGACCACGCCAAGCTGTTCGCCTTTTTCGTCTATCAGTCGCACTTGGCTAACCCGAATAAAATTGTTATAGATTATTCTTTTGCGCAAAGTTTTTTAATAAATCAAAGACAGCTGGTGGAGACGGAGGGATTGAACCCTCGTGCAGCGATTAGCGCCTCAACAACTCTACAGGTTTAGACCGTTTATTTTTTTAAGGCAAATGCTTTTGAAGCGGACAAAATAAACAATTACCCGAGCCCTTTTGTTTCAGCCGCCAGCCAAGGCCTCTGGTTGCCTAGCCCAATATTATAACACCCTCGTTTGCTTATTGGGCATCAGCAAGGAGGATGTTCCCGCCTTAGGCGGGAAAGTGCTTAAGCAATGGCGTAAGCCGGTTGCTCAACTTGAAAAATGTTGGCACTTAAAGTTTTCCAGAAGTTTTAGGAGATTTTGGAACTCCACCTGCTTATTGCGACTTAAGGGCTGTCAAAGCAATACGCCCCCATATTGAGAGATAGCTACAAAATTAAGCTATCGTTTGAAAACTCTTTGTATCTCACGGTCGTCTTCTCTCTTTTTTATCTTTTCTCGTTTGTCAATTTTCGTTTGAC
>PFAV01000023.1:1736-6587 GCA_002773545.1 bacterium (Candidatus Gribaldobacteria) CG10_big_fil_rev_8_21_14_0_10_41_12
ACTCCAACTTAATTTTGTTGCCATCAGTATACACTTTTAAGGGTATCATCGTCAAGCCTTTTTGCTTGACTTGGCCAATGAGTTGCCTAATTTCCGATTTAGTTAAAAGCAATTTGCGGGTTCTTTCGGGATTATAGCTCCCTTGTAAATTCTTGGGCTGGTAGGGCGGAATGTTGGCGCCAATCCAAAAAACTTCCTCGCCCACCAAGGTGACAAAAGAGCCAGCCAGCCCCAAGCGGCCGTTTCTGATGGATTTAACCTCCTGGCCCAGCAAAACAATACCCGCCTGAAACTTTTCCAGACTTTTATAATTAAACAGGGCTTTTCTATTTTCTGCTAATATCTTGCTCATTGTTTTAAGTATAACAGAAAACAGGAAATTGTGGAAAACTCGCTTGACATGATTTTAGGGGTATTCTACAATGTATACATAAAGTGTAGACATTCCAGAATATGGTTGAAGAATTAAAAAATTTAAGTTTTCTGCCTTATTTTAAGTTTTCTCAATTAAGGGTTTTATTCCCTGATATCAAGAATGCTTCGTTGAGACAGAAAGTAAGCCGTTGGTTGAAAAAGGGTGATATTTTTGAATTAAAAAAAGGTTTTTATGTTGCCAGCAAACATTACGAGCGCTATATTTCTGACTATAATTATCGGGTTTATTTGGCGAATATCTTGTGCCATCCCTCGTATGTTTCCGGGGCTTATATTTTGCAGAAAGAAGGAGCAGTAATGGAAGCGATTTATCCCATAACTTCCATTACCACCAAAAGCACCAGAAACTATTCCAACAAATTAGGCGATTTTCTTTATTTTTCCATTAGCGAGCAGTTATATACTGGCTACAAAAAGGATTTTTATATCAACGAACCGGTCTACATTGCTACTTTAGCCAAGGCGCTTTTTGATTATTTGTATATTAAGTATTCTAAAATGAGATTTAGCGCCAATGATATATTAGTTCGAGAAAGATTTAATGTTGAGGTTTTTACCGGAAAAGATAAAAATGAATTTAAGCATTATTGCAAATTGTCTAACAATAAACTTTTGATTGAAGTAAGTAAAAAAGTTTTTTTAAGAAAATATCAAAATGAATAATTTAATTTTTGAATTAGAAAATATTGTTAGCGAAAACAAGAAAAGAAACTTGCCCTCCGATGTTATTGAGAATTTGCTTAAAGAGTATTTGCATTATTTTGTTTTGGACTATATTTATAATTCGTCTGATTTTAAGGATATGGTTTTTTACGGCGGGAGCGCCTTGAGAATGCTCTTTGATTTGCCGCGGTTGTCAGAAGACATTGATTTTGAAGCGGATGAAAAAACCGATTTAAGAGAGTTAGCCATTGGGTTAGAAAATTATTTTAAGAAGGATTTGGCGCTTTATGAAAAGTTTTCCGCCAATAAAATGCGCGCGATCAATCGTATTTTTTTGAAGTTTCCGGTTTTGTATGATATTGGCCTTTCTCCGCGCAAAAGCGAGGTTTTGCGTTTGAAAGTGGAATCTAGGCCATTGCCCAAGGAATTTTTTAAAGACGCGAAAATTACCCTCACTTCAAAGTCAAAGTATGGTCGCAGTTTTATTGTTAAACACTATGACTTGCCAACTTTGTTTGCTACGAAAATTCCAGTTATTTTCGGCCGGGGCGAGAGGGGTTTTAAGAAGGGCAAAATAGAGGAAGGCATAAATTTTAAGGGCCGGGATTTTTATGATTTAATTTGGTATATGGAGCAGGGGATTATACCTGACCCAATAATGCTTGAAAAAAAAGAAATCAAAAAACCGTTAAAAGAAATTTTTGACGAAATAGAAAGTTTTGTCGTTAATAACAAAAATTTTGCCAAGGGCTTGGCCAGCGATTTGCGGCCCTTATTTGTTTCCGGGGGATTTGTTGATGTGTTGAGTAAAAATTTTTTGGAAATTTTCCAAAGAGCGAGAAAAGATAAATATAATCTTTAGCCCAAAAAATTATGGCTGAAATTAAAGTTTTAGTTGAGGGCTATGCCAGTAAAAAGAAAAAGGGCAACCCGGCCTCTCCTAGCGCTGTTTTGATTTTTGACGGCGACATCAAGGTGTTGGTTGACCCGGGCTCAAACGCCAAAGCGCTATTGGAGGCCTTGAGAAAAGAAAAAATCAAGCCCGCTGACATTGATATTGTTTTTTTAACACACTATCATTTAGACCATTTGCTCAACATTCGCCTTTTTCCCACCAACGACATTTATGATGGCGACACCATCAGCCGCGGCGATAAGATTATCAGCTTTGCGGGCGGCAAATTGCCCAAAACCAATATCAGAATTATCAAAACCCCCGGCCATGCCTACGAACATTGCTCGCTCTTGGCGCAAACCGCTAAAGGCAAGGTAGCGGTGGCCGGTGATGTTTTTTGGTGGTGGAACGAGCACAAAAAAAATTACGCCCGCCAAAAATTGCTCAAACAAAAAGATCCTTTCGTGAAAAATAAACTGGCCCTACTGCAAAGCCGCAAAAAGCTTTTAGCTCTGGCCGACTATATCATCCCCGGCCACGGCAAAATGTTTAAGGTTCCGGGGGCAGACCTCTAACAACTTTTTATAAATGGTGGCTTTTCCTCAACATAAGAGAGGTCTGCCCCCCAATTATGGCGAAAAAAAATATCCAAGATAATAAAAATAGAGGCGAGGCCGCAGTCTATCAATCAAAGGGCGGAAAAGCTCGGCTTGATGTTAAATTAGAAAAGGAAACTGTCTGGCTTGCTCAAAAGCAGATAGCCGAGCTTTTTGGTTCAGAGAGAAGCGTTATTACGAAACACCTTAAAAATATATTTGAAACCAAGGAGCTAAAGGAAAATTCAGTATGTGCAATTTTTGCACATTATTTACTTTTTGGAACGCAATAATTTTTTGAGAAAAGCCAGCGGCGAAAAGAAAATAAACGACAACGCCCTAACCGCTTTGGCGCTGTTGACCGCCGTAAGCGAGGCAAAAGAGAAAGAAATAATCATTAAAGTAATAACCAACTTGTTAAAGGGTTAATTTTTATGACAAAGTTTTTAATTATTTCTGGCAGCCCTCGTCCGGGCAATACCGAGTTTATTTTGAAAAAAATATTCGCGGCCATAAAAAGCGAGAAAGAGTTAATTTTATTGCGGGAATTGAATATCAACCGTTGTAAGGGTTGTTTGAGTTGCGATAAATCAAAAAAATGCGTCCAACAAGACGACATGCAAGCCATCTATCCGAAAGCGCGGGCGGCTGATGTTTTAATCATTGGCACGCCCAATTATTTTAATAATGTGAGCGGTTTGCTTAAAGATTTTATTGACCGAACAGTTCCTTTTTTCTATGAAGGTGAGGCAAGCGCTCTAAGGGGCAAAAAAGTATTTTTTATCGTGGTGGGTGGCGGTGAAGTTGAAAATTCCCAACCTGTTGTTGAGATATTGCAGGATTTTGCTCAAATCCATGGTATAAAAACTATAGGCAGCCATTGTTTTAAGGCGCAAAATGCTAATGACATCGCCGAGAGCCCTGAAATATCAGAAGAAATTAAAAAGATTATCAAAGAAATAAAATCTTAAAATGAAATTGAGCTATCCAATTATTGATTTGCATACGCATTTGAGAAGTGATATTGCCAAACATACTAAAATCGCCAAAGAGAGCGGCATTGATCTTGTAGTTTATATGGCTAACAGCCAACTGCCGCTGGACAGCTTGAAAAGAGTTAAGCAGTCATTAGCGGCCAAGCGATATTGCCAGGCCTTGCCGGTGGCCGCTATCACTAAAAATTTAGCGGGCAAGGAATTAGTTGATATTGATAAAATCAGGCCGTGGGTGGCTGGGTTCAGCGATGACGGAGAATATTTAGCGGATTTGAAATTGTTGGCTGCAATTTTGAAAAAAGGCGTGTTGGTGATGGCGCACTGTAGTCCGGAGTATGAGGTTGGCGTAAAAAAGCTCTATCTTGAAACAGAATTTATCAAAAGATATTTAGCGGTGCTGGAAAAAACTGGCGGTAAATTGCACATTCAACATATCAGCCAAAAATCCAGTGTTGACTTAATCAGGCAAGCCAAGAAACACGGCTTAAAATTTACCTGCGAAACCTGCCCGCATTACTTCACTTACACAGCCGCGGATTTAGATGTAAAAGTTAATCCACCATTAGGTTTGGCGGAAGATGTTGTGGCGATTAAACAGGGTTTGATTGACGGTACCATTGATGCGATTGCCAGCGACTACGCGCCCCAGCCGCGGCTCGTTGGTATTGCCGGCTTTCGTTCATTTCTGCCGCTTTGTTATGGTTTGGTATTACAAGGAGTTTTGTCAGAAAATCAGTTAAAAGAAAAACTATTTTTAAACCCTAAAAAAATTATTGAAAGCGGAGATTCCAAAATAAAATTTAAATTTATAAATGGATAAAATAATAGTTTTAGATTTCGGCGGGCAGTATTGCCACCTTATAGCCAGAAGAATCAGAGATTTGGGCGTTTATTCGGAAATTTTGCCTTGCAATACCAGCCAAGAAGAATTATTGAAAATTAGCGATTTGAAGGGAATGATTTTTTCCGGCGGGGCGGCCTCGGTGTATGATGCTGACTCTCCAAAGTGCGCTAAGGAAATACTTGATTTAGGCATACCGATTTTGGGCGTTTGTTATGGCCATCAATTAATCGCTTTTTTGCAAGGAGGAGAAGTAGCTTCTGGCCAGGCGGGTGAGTATGGCTTGACTGAATTAAATATCAAAAAAGAAAGTTTTTTGTTAGCTGGCTTGCGGAACATAGAACAGGTTTGGATGAATCATAAAGACATTGTAAAAAACTTGACGGCCGCTTATTCTGTTGTTGCTGAAACCCGGGATTCTGCTAT
>PFAV01000008.1:0-3474 GCA_002773545.1 bacterium (Candidatus Gribaldobacteria) CG10_big_fil_rev_8_21_14_0_10_41_12
GGCTAAATATATGATGTCCAGCGGCGACCCGGAGAAAACCAAGAGCGCCAAAAACTTGATAATCTTTGGCATTGTTGGCTTAATAGTGGCCTTGGTGGCCAAGTTGATACCATCAGTAGTTAAATTGATTGTGGGAATGTAACGTAGTCCCGTAGCGAGCTACGGGATGTTGACTTTATCTGGAAAATATTTTCTAATAGAAAAGAGCAAGTAAAATTGCTCTTTTCTATTAGGTATTGCGGATGTAGCCGAACTGGTATAGGCGTACGGCTTAGGACCGTATGGGGAAACCCGTGTGGGTTCGACTCCCACCATCCGCACTTCTTAAATCAAAAATCCCCCCTAACAAGCTCGGGGATTTTTGTTTTTTTAACCGTTATATTTTTGTGTACGAGGGCAGACCTCGTACATTACTCAATTTCCACAATAACTTTCTTTTTCTTGGGCTCGGTTTTGGGTATTCTAATTACCAAAATGCCGCTTTTGAGCGAGGCCTTGATTTTTTCGTGGTTGGCGTCTTCGGGCAGAATAATTTGCCGGCTAAACGGCCCCCAATAGCACTCCTGATAAAAGTATTTTTTTTCTTTGCCTGCAAGGGGCTCTCGCCGCTCGCCGCGAATGATGAGCATTTCATTTTCAATGGCAATGTCAATGTCGCCTTGTTCAACGCCAGCAATGGGCGCTTGCACGCAAAATTCATTTTCAGTTTGAAAAACATCCACGGCCAACTGGCCCTTGCTTTTCAACCAATCAAAAGCGCTTTTTTCGGCAATAGGCAAAATGGCCTCTTCTTTTTGGTTTTTATTTTTTTTGTTTTCCTTTTCTTTCTTTTTATTTTTTTCTTTTACTTCCTCTTCTTCTTCCTCTTTTACATCTTCCTCTTCTTCCTTCACCTCGTCGTTGTCTTCTATTTCTTCGTCATCATCGTTCACTTTCTTTTTGTTTTCTTCGTTCAAGCCGATATTGTTTTTCAGTTTTCTAAAAAATGGCATAGTTATGTGTCGCCCCAGACCTCTCTTAATCTGTTTTTTATATTTATACAAGTTAGAAGAGGTCTGGAGCGATATTTTTACTTGATTAAACAAACGCTTTTTAATTTTTTTAACTTTCTAAACCAGCGTCCCGCTAACCAGCCCAAGCAAAGAAGAATTAGCAGGGGTATTAGTATGGCTTCTGGTCCAAATGTTTCAGAGGACACTTTCATTATAGCCCAATTATAAACACCATGCAAACCAATGCTTATGGTCAAGCCAATTAGCAAATAAAGCCATTTTCGCGTTCGGCGGCAAAAAGCCATAGCCAGCCAATAACCCAAAGCGCCCGAGCACAAAGCGTGTAAAAAGGTAGCCGAGCAAAATCGCCAAAAAGTCAATTCCAAGGCCTTGAAAGTGTAAATGGCTGGGTAAAATTTGGCCAGCGCCAAGATGTTTTCCAAGGCGGCAAACCCTAAAGCCGTGATAATCAGATAAAGCAGGACATCAATGGGCTCGTCTAATTCTTTATTACGAAAAGCGGCCAGAAAAGCAGCCGAGTATTTGACTGTTTCTTCAATAATAGCAGCGACTAAAATTACGCCTAAGGAAGTTATAATGGGCAGATAGCTGGCTAATAAGCTTTGTAAAACTTGCTGGGCCGCTTTTTCTAAAAAAATGGCTGGCAAACCCGCGGCTCCTCCCGCTAAAAAAACCTTGACCACCATTTTATTGGATTCAGGGTGTTTGTCTTTGCGCAGATAAAACAAAAGCCAAACCAAGCTGGGCAAAAGGCCAAGAGGAACTAAAAAAAAGATATTTAATGAAAACATTTATTTAGATTGAGATTATAAAGACAAATTGGCGTTTGGCTTAATTCTACTCCATTCCTTTTTCTTTGGGAAATGCAGCCAAGCGGCCATGGCCACCATAGCGCCATTATCTAAGGATAGGCCTGGCGATGGCGCTAAAAAATTAACTTTCAATTTTGCGCTTTTTGTCTTTAACTGATGGCGCAGCTCGTTGTTAGCGGTTACTCCTCCGCCCAAAATAATTGTTTTGGCTTGATAATCATTAATTGCTTTTAAGGTTTTTTTGAGCAAAACATCAATCACGGCTTGTTGAATTTCTTTGGCCATAGCAATTTTATATTCTCGTGATTCCCTAATTATTTTTGCTCGTTTTTTGTAATCATACAACACCGCGGTTTTTAATCCGGAAAAACTAAAATCATAATCCTTTGAGTTAATCATTGGTCTGGGCAATGATATTTCTAATTTTTTAATTTTTGGCATGTCGCAATTCGTGCGATCGCACGAATTATGACATAGCTTTTCATTTTGCTCGGCCAGCCGAGCAATGGCCGGGCCGCCAGGATAACCTAATCCCAAAATACGCGCGGTTTTGTCAAGGCACTCCCCAGCCGCGTCATCGCGAGTTTGCCCGAGTATCTGGTACTGCCCAATTTTTTTAATTAACACCAGCTCCGTATGTCCCCCGCTCACTACCAACCCCACCGCCGGAAAGGTCTTACCTCTTCTAACTTTTATAATGTTTTTTTCAAAATAAGAGAGGTCTGACCTTTTTTGCTTTTCTCCATCAATGAAGTTGGCCAGTAAATGAGCTTCCAAGTGATTCACCGGCATAATCGGCAAATCCCACCACATGGCCAAAGCCCGCGCAAAATTAACGCCGGCCCACAAGCACGGCTCCAGCCCCGGCCCAACCGTCACCGCGATAGCGTCAACTTTCGGTTTTTGGTATTTATTTAGAAATTGTATCGTTTTTGTTCTTAGAATGTCGTCTCGCTCTAGAATTTTTTGTATCGTTTGGGATTTGGAATTTGGGATTTGATTAGAAATTAGAAATTTGGAATTAGAAATTTTAAGAAGCCCCGCTTCTTCCAGCGCCTTTTTCAACACTGGCGCGAGGTTTTTCTGGTGTTCCCTTTTCGCCAACGAAGGATAAACCCCTCCATATTTAGCGTGGAGCTTGACTTGCGAGGACACCACATTGCTCAATAACTTGATGTTTGGCGATTGTTTCTTGGATTTTGGAGCTTCCGTTGCTAGCACGGCAATGGCGGTATCATCGCACGAAGTATCAATACCAATGATTTTCATAGCCGTATTCTATCTTTTTTCTTGTCTTTTTTCAATTTTTGGGCTATTCTAAAACCATTATTGGCGCTATCATCTAGGGGTTAGGATATCTGATTTTCAATCAGATCACCGGAGTTCGAATCTCCGTAGCGCCGCAATAAACAAAATAACGATAGCGTGATTGGCATCTTTTACTAATTTGTGTTAAATTAAAATTAATGGAACGCAAGCCAACAATTTATATTGAAACAACCATTCCGAATTTCTTTTTTGACTTTAAAAATCAATCAGTAGAAAAGAAAGTGGATAGAGATGGTTGCAAAACTATTTCGTAGCGAAATTTTAGATTTTCGAGCGAGGCGAGGAAGACGAGCAAAATGTTTTGAGGCCGTAGCCCAGCT
>PFAV01000008.1:3497-8444 GCA_002773545.1 bacterium (Candidatus Gribaldobacteria) CG10_big_fil_rev_8_21_14_0_10_41_12
CGGCGAAAAGCATTTTGCGAAGTCTGACGATGACGCAGCCGAAAAGATAAAATTGCAGCAGGAATAGTTTTGCAACCATCTCAAAGACATTACAGCTCAAGTTTTTTGGTCGGTTAAAAAACCATTAGATTTATTGTCCCCGGAATTTTTTAGCCAGTATCACGAAAAAAGAGTAAAAAGCAATATACGGCTTCAAGCTATTTGGCCTAAAGAACAAATTCCGACAAATAAAACCCATTCATTTTTATCAATGGCCAAGGAACTCAAGCGCGATGTGCGTATTGCCCCGCCTAACCTTGATTTTTCCATGGGCTATGCCATCTATGGCAACACTGTAAGATTTATTTCCAACCAAAAAAACTTTGGCTTTTTAGTGGAAAGCCAAGAATTAGCTGATATGATGCGCAACCAGTTTAAGATAATTTGGGATATCTCAAAACCCACAAAAGAAAGTTTGACATTAACCCGCCAAAGATGATAAAATGCAAACAATAAATTTATGGCAACAAAACAAATCAAACAATTCAATGTTATTTTTAGAGCCGAGCCAGAAGGCGGTTTTACCGCGATAGCGCCTTCATTGCCTGGCTGTATTTCTTATGGCCGCAATCTCCAAGAGGCGAAAAAAATGGCGACCAACGCTATCAACGGTTATATTGCTTCATTGGAAAAGCACAAAGAACCAATTCCTTCTGACGAAAATAATTTTTTTGCGTTAATTCAAGCGTCCTCAAAAAGCTATCCTCTTTATGCCTAAATTGCCAATACTAACAGCCAAAGAAACTTTGCGTATTTTGCAAAAAGCTGGTTTTTCTATTGACCACGCCACTGGCTCGCATTATATTCTCTATCATCCAGAAACCGGCAAAAGAGTAACCTTGCCATTTCATTGCAAGGATTTGCCCAAGGGTACTATTTTTTCTATTTTGAAATCCGCTGGGATTGAAAAAGGCGACTTAAAAAATTATTTTTGAAACTATTTTCATTTAATGAAAAACAGGGATTAGACCCCTGTTTTTTAATTTTCTGAATTATTTTTTCTTGCTACTGGCGCTGGTGGCTGCGGTACTGGTGGTTGTTTTGTCCTCTAAGCTTTCTAACTTGACATATTTTTCCATAATTGTTTCTAACTCGTCTTTGCTCTTGTAGCCGCAATAAACATCGCTGTTGATCACCATAATCGGCGTTTCATCTTGCAAACGGAAAACCGACTTGAGGGTTTTTATGGCCGCCAGATCTAAATTATAATCAAACGAGTAAATTCGCAAGAACGGATATTTTTCGCGAAAGTAAGTTAAGATATAGCCCTGGTCTTCGCATTGAGGGCAGTTTTTACTATCTTCGTAAAAATAGATAATAAAGGCCAAGGGTAGCTTGCATTCTTTGGCGGCTCGCTGTAAAAGCAACCAATGTTTTATTTCTAAAATGGAATAGTATTTTTTCAGTTCAAGAAAATTCCCATCGTCCTCTCCCAGAGTTGTGCCCACGGAAGTTAATTTTTGCGAGATGCTGTAAAGCTCGTTAGTCAGGGTTGATTCGTTGAGATTGGCGCAGGGAGCTTGATTAAGAATAGAAAACTGGGTTTCCAGCGACAAAATGTCGGTGCGCAAGTTTTGTTGCAAGTCATTGAGCTGGGCAATTCTTTTCTTAGTGGTGTAATCGCTTAAAAAAAAGCCGCTGCCGAAAATGAGCAGTGTGAAAAATAAAACTGAAATGTATTTTTGCGTGTTAAATTTTTTTTCCGGGGTTATTGCCATGCCATTTCATTTCTCTGCCAGATACTACCGAAGCGGTGGTTAAAATCCACCAAAAGGCATTGAGAAAAGGATAAAGTAAAATCCAAAAGAATATTTTTTCGTCTATTTTACCTTTTTCAAAAGTGTATTTGCGTCCCAAAAAGAAAAACCCCAAAATAAGCGCTAAGGCCAAAAAGCCCATGACCGCCAAGGGGGTTAGCTTAATCCAGTCCAAATTAAAGTTTTTAAACGAAAAAAATGGTAAAAAGTCAAATTTAATCAGCCAGGCCTGATTAAGATGTCCCAAGACACCTTTGGTTATTTGAAAAAGCGAGAGCAGTATTAAGGCCACCGACAAAAAAATACCCGCCAGCGAATAAATCAGCAAAAAAGAAAGGTTGCCGTGCGCTCGGAAATTAAGCAAGGGCGAATAATCTTTGAGGTTAAGCAAAAAGCCCCTTTGCCATCTTAGGCGTTGTTGGGAAAGCGATTTTAAGTCGGGCTTGCCTTTAGTATACACGGCGGCCTCCCAGGCGCAGGCGATTTTCATATTTTGACTCTGCAGGCGTAAAGCCATTTCCAAGTCCTCGGTGAGATGCGCCTGGCGGTAGGGGCCTACTATAGTAAATGTTTCCTGGCGAAAAAGCGATAAAGGCCCGGGCGTTACGGTTAATCCCCCCAAAAAAGAAATAATTTTTTTAATAAAACCCGAAACAATAAATTCGGCGTATTGAATACCGTCCATTAAGGTGCGAGGCTGGCGCACTTTAATAGTAGACACCACGGCCATCACTTTGGGGTCGTGAAAATATTTGAGCATTTGTTTGAGGGCGTTGGGCTCAACTAAACAATCAGCGTCAATTGTGCCGATAATCTCGCCAGTGGCTTGCGGTATAGCCAAGTTTAAGGCGGTGTGTTTGCCGCCGTTTTCTTTGTGGAGCACTTTTATAGTCGGGTTTTTTAGTTGAAAGGCCAACATTTTGTCCAAAGTGTTGTCGTGACTGCCATCATCAACCGCGATAATTTCTAACTTGTCTTGGGGATAATCCAGATTAACCAGCGAAATAAGCGAATCTTCCACATTATTTTCTTCGTTAAAGCAAGGCAAAATAATGCTCACGCTAGGCAGGTTGAGCAAAGGAGTTTTCTCGTAGAGACAATGGCGGTTTTCCGCCAGCGTAATAAAAACTAAAATACCAAAATACAAAGCCGCGAATGTGCCCGTGTAAGTTAAAATTTCAATAAGATCTATCATAGTTTATCAATTCTACTCCAAATGCAATTGTTTTTCAAATATTTGGACCTTAAAAGCCAAAATTGGATAGTTTTTGAGCGAAGGGCTTTGTTGCAAAATCTGTTTGGCTGTTTCTCTAGTCTTTTCTACCAAGGTCAAGTCGGTTAGGTTGGCCATAACCAAATCAGGCAGGCCCCATTGTTTTTTGCCGATTAGGCAACCCGGCCCCCTAATGGCTAAATCCTTTTCCGCTAATTCAAAACCATTTTTGGCTTTAATAATGGCGCTAATGCGTTGGCGTGTCTGACTGCTGGCTGATTCAGTGAACAAAAAACAATATGACTGGCGGTCAGCTCGGCCAACTCGGCCTCTTAACTGGTGCAGCTGGGCTAAGCCGAACCGTTCAGCCCCCTCCACTAACATCAAGGTGGCTTTAGGAATGTCTACGCCCACTTCAATCACTGTGGTAGCTACTAAAACCTCAATTTTACCCGACTTAAAATCGCGCATTATTTTTTCTTTTTCTTTGGGCTTCATTTTGCCGTGCAACATACCCACTTTTAAGTTGGGGAAAACTTCTTGCGACAATTTTTCATACTCTACCTTAACCGCTTTGGCCTCGCTCCAGCGGGTAGGGTCAGACCCAGCCCCAAGCTGGGGCGGGGTCTGACCCTCTATTCTTGGGCAAATCACAAACACCCGATTGTCGCCTTTTACTTGCTGGCGGATAAAATCATAGGCCTCTTTTCTTTCCGAGGGGGCGATTACTTTGGTGATAATTTCTTTGCGGCCCTTGGGCATTTCGTCAATCAGCGACAAGTCCAAGTCGCCGTAAATTGTCAAAGCCAAGGTGCGGGGAATGGGCGTGGCGGTCATTGATAATAAATGAGGCAAAAGCAAATGGCCGGTTTTGCTGGTTTGGCATAGCTTAGCGCGTTGGGCTATGCCAAACCTATGTTGTTCATCAACAATCACCAGGCCTAATTTGCCGAATTTTACTTTATCTTGAATTAGAGTGTGCGTGCCTATCAGCAGGTCAATCTCGCCTTTTTTGGTTCTTTCTAAAATTTTACTGCGGGATATTTCAATGGTTTCGGGCCGCCAGCCGTCTTTGGTTTGCCAGCCTAGTTTTTGGGAAATTATTTGGTCTTCTTTGCCGGTGAGCAAGGCAATTCTAATCTTGAATGGCCGCAGTAAAACAGCTGCTTGGTAAAAATGTTGTTTGGCTAAAATTTCCGTGGGCGCCATTAAAGCCGCTTGCCAGCCCGCTTTAACGCTGTTCAAGGCGGCCATAATAGCTACTACTGTTTTGCCCGAGCCCACATCGCCCTCTAAGAGGCGGCTCATTGGGCAGGGCTTTTCCATATCTTTTAAGATTTGCCAAGCGCATTTTCTCTGGGCGTCGGTTAAGGTGAAGCTTAGCGAATCAGTGAATTTTCTCATTAACTCGGCATTCAGCATGATGGCGGGCGCTTTTTGTTGGGCAACTCTTAGCCGAGCTTGCAGAACCGACAGCTCCACTAAAAATAATTTTTCAAAAGCAAACCGTTGTTTGGCTTGCGCCGCCAAAGCCAATGTTTCGGGAAAATGAATTTGTCGCAAGGCCTGGCCCAAGGGCAAAAAATTATTTTCTTGGGAAATTTGGGCTGGTAAAAACTCGGTGGCTTGATTAATGAGATTGTCTAAAAGCGGTTTAATCAAGTTGCGCAAAAAACGCGAGGTGATGCCCGGTGTTTCAGTGTAGACGGGCGAGAGCCGGCCCAAAGTAAGCAGTTCTTTTTCCGAAGACATTTTTTCGTAAATCGGCGACGATAAAAAAATATCTTTTTTGCCCAGCTTAACCAGCCCGGCCAAACAAATGAAGTCGCCTATTTGCAGGTTTTTGCTTAGGAATGGCTGGTTAAACCAAACCACTCGGATAGAGCCGGTTTGGTCACTGACCAAAGCCTCGGTTACGGCCACTTTTTTTTGCCAAGA
>PFAV01000018.1:0-2208 GCA_002773545.1 bacterium (Candidatus Gribaldobacteria) CG10_big_fil_rev_8_21_14_0_10_41_12
TACATAATGGTTCAGATTTACCAAATTACTACTTCCCAAAATCTGTGAGATGGCCGAGCAATTTAGCGGCTGATTTGACTAAAAATTTGATGTCAGCCAAACTGCGAATCGCCAAAATCTTTCTTATAATAAATTGCGGGCTGGCAAATGATTTATATAGGTCGCGAGTAAGGGCTTTGACATCCTCGCTGGTTAGCTCGCTTTTCATCACCTGCTCTCTTTGGTCAAACCTATCATAATCGCTAAAGTTGAACAAATTGTTTTCTTGGCAGTATTTATAAAGCGGAGTGCCGGGATACGGAATTAAAACCGTGGCTTGCAAGGTGTCTACCAGACCCTTCTTAAACAAATCCTTGGCCAAATCAATGGTGCGCTGGGCGTCGGCTCTGCTTTCCCAGGGGTAGCCAATCATGGCGGTAATGTGGGGCTCAAGCCCGGCTTGTTTGCACATTTTTAAACCCGGCTCTATTTCCTCAACTTTTAAGTTTTTATTGATTTTGTTCAGGGTTTCTTGGCTGGCCGATTCTAAACCAAATAAAATCATTCTAAAGCCGGCTTTTTTCATCAACTGCCAAGTGGCTGGCTCTTTAATGCCATTGATACGCATATTGCAACTCACCGTAACTTTCTTGTTATATCCCCTGTCAATCATCCCTTGGCAAAATTCTTCCAACCACGGGCCAATGGGCAAACTGCCTGAATCCTCAAAAATTTCTTTCACGCCCAATTTAATCAGCTCGCTAACCTCATCTAAAGCCAACTTAGCCGAACGGGTTCTAAAGCGGCCGCCGGGAAATAAGGTACTCCAGGAGCAAAATGTGCATTTTCCCCACCAGCAATCCCGGCCACTCATCATATAGCTACCCGGTGTTCGCTTAAAATTGCCGTTTTTGTAAGCGTATAATTGCCACTTGGTTAGTTCCCTATCAATAAATGGCAAAACATCTAAATTGTGCTTCAACTGAAACGGCCCGGTATTTTGAATAACGCCATCTTTATCGCGAAACCACCAGCCCGGCTCCATGGCCTCGCCTTTGACTAAATGATTAGCCAAATTCAAAAGCATAAAATCGTAATCCCCTCCAGTTAAAGCAAAATCAACTTGGCTGTTTTGCAACGACTCTTCGGGCAAAGCCGTAATATGATCTCCCATCAACACAACTTTACACTTTGCGCTTTTAACTTTTAACTCATTGATAATCTGCCAATGGCGTTTAATCACTGGCGTTTTTGTTTCAATGGCGATAATGTCAGGTTTTTCTTGAATAATTCTGGCCAGCCACTCCTCATAACTTAATTCTTCGGCAATGCCATCGTCCCAAAAAACATCATAGCCGTTTTGTTTCAGCAATGTTGCGGCCGAAGCCGGCACCATCGGATAAATATAAGTGGAGCTGTGAAAATATTGAAATTGTCGATTTTGCGACAGCAATGGCACGCCCTTGTCTGACTCAATTGGCGGATAAGAAATAGCGATTTTCATATTGATAATTTTTTATTCAACAGGCCCTGTAGAAATTTATAGCCATAAACTAAGTGGGTTAATAAAATATAAGGCAAGGCGGCTAAAGAAACCTTAATATTTTTAATTTTCTGGTTGATATCAAAAAAAGCGATCATCAAAGCCAAAAAATAGAAAAACCAGATAACCACAAAAAATAATCTCGCCCAGAAAAAATATAAGCCCAGAAGCCAGCCCGCCACAATTGAAATCAAAAATGCGGAGGGTAAAAAGTATTTTAATTTACGGGAATTTTCCGGGTATTTTTTGGCAAAATAACCGCGATGCAGGCCATAGCCCCCCACTTGTCGCAAATGCTTTTTCAAGCCGGCTCGGCGATGATGATAAACCAAAACAGATGGGTCGTAGATAATTTTTTTGCCAAGTTTTTTCGTTAAATCTAAGCACAATTTCGTATCTTCGCCCGGCCAAAAAGCGCAGTCAAAACCATTAACCGCCGCAAAATCCGATTTTCTGACCAATAGATTAACCGAAGGCCAATCATCAACTTGTTTAATGCCGCCAATCGGCCAGTATCTTGCCGGATTGCCCCCGGAAATTTTGCTCAAAAACATCGCCCCAGAAACCTTTTGCCAAAAATTGTCGCTCTGGGGAGTGATGGCCGGGCCGCCTACCGCGACTACCTCAAGATTTTCAAAATGCGAAACAGCTTTAGCAAGCCAATCTTTTGCGGGATAAGCGTCATC
>PFAV01000018.1:2243-2438 GCA_002773545.1 bacterium (Candidatus Gribaldobacteria) CG10_big_fil_rev_8_21_14_0_10_41_12
GGGATAATTCTTGTCTTGGGAAAAAATTCCGCGCTGGCCATGTCCGGAAAAATCAAAACTTCAAAATCAGAATAGTCCATTCCCAAAATCTTCGGTATTGATTCCCTAATATAGTCATTGATTTCTTCAACTGGAATAATGATGGAAACCTTCATAATTAAAAATTCTTCTTTTGCCTAATAACATAAAGCGGAC
>PFAV01000018.1:2453-7007 GCA_002773545.1 bacterium (Candidatus Gribaldobacteria) CG10_big_fil_rev_8_21_14_0_10_41_12
CATGAATGTTGGCCACATATAAAGCCACCAAGCCCAAACAGCTTAAAATAACGCCCGCCAAAAACAAAAGCAAAACACCCACCAAAAAAGGTCCAGAAAAATACAAACGCCAAGTGTCAGCCAAAATGTATTTTTCAATAATTATAAACAAGCCAAAAATGCCCGAAACCGTGGTAATGATGGCCCCTAGATAGCCGGCCAATTTTAGCGGAAACAAGCTATGAGCCACAAATCCCGATAAAGCCAGCTTGACGAGTTTTAAGAAACCATATCCTGCTTGGCCGTTTTGCCTTTCATTGGCTTGGAAATAAATAAAATCTTTCTTAAAGCCCAACCAATCAATCAATCCCCGACTAATACGGTTTCTTTCGGTGAAGCGGTTGAACTCATCAACTACTTTTCTGTCTAAAAGCCGATAGTCAGTGGCGCGGGGGATAATTTTTGTTTCACCGATAAGGTTCATTATTTTATAAAAACAAAAAGAGCCGAGCTTTTTAACCAAACCCTCATTTTTATTTTTTTCCCTAATGCCAATAACTACTTCCGCCCCGTCTTGCCATTTCTCCAAAAATTGCCCCAATAATTCGGGTGGATGCTGCAAGTCAGCGTCAATCATCATCACCGCTTCGCCATTAGCGGCAAAGAGCCCGGCCGACACAGCGATTTCTTTGCCGAAGTTTCGTGAAAACTGCAATAATTTAACCCTTTGGTCTTTATTGGCCAACTCTTCTAAAATTTGGAAACTTTTATCCAAACTACCGTCGTCAACGAAAATAATCTCGGCTTGGTATTGTTCCGCCAAACCCCCAACAACCCCAACCAATCGCCCATAAATCAAAGGAATATTTTCTTGCTCGTTGAAAACTGGAACAATTATTGAAATTAATTTTTTATCAAGCATAGTTTTCTAATTTCTTTACTCGCCCATAATATATCAAAAGCAAAGCCAAAGTAAACAACATCACCGCGTTCATCGCCCCAACAATTTGCCCCAAATTTTGATGCCAAATAGCTATAAAAATTGTTTGCAGTAAAACCCCTAAACCCAAAAAATAAAAAACTCTGGTTTGGTGGATAGAAAGAAAATATTGAGAAAATATTATAATTAAAGAATATAAAAACATCGCCAGGCCAAACCAGCCCAATAAGCCGGCCAACGGCAAGAATTTATTGCCAATCAAAATTTTAATGACTAATTCGGGCAAAAGAAAATAAACCAGCAAAATAGCCGAGCCAATCAAACCTGCCAAAGCAATTGTTTTTTTGAAAATTTTAGAAGAGTCGGCATTATTAGCGTGGGCGGCCGAAGCCATGGGAAACATCACCGCAACTATCGGCCCGGTGATAAAAAATATAATATGGCCGATTAAAGCCAAGGCTCCATACTGGCCAGCCACGAAAGCTGGTAGAAAATGCTTGACCAAAATAATATCAATGTTATAAAAAAGGGTTAAAAACAAAAGAGAAAGAAAAACTGGGGGAAGATATTTTATTATTTCTTTAGTTTCAATTGGTTCTTTTTGCCTTTCTCCATTAAATAAAAACTTCAAAGGCAAAAAAGTAAAAAAGCAGCCAACTAATCCCGCCAAGGCAATGGCTCCAATAGCTCCATTAACCGCCCAGCCAATTTTAACCAAAATAAAAGCCAACAAAATCCTCACAGCCACTTCAGCTAAACCAATAATAGAAGCGCTGGTAAATTTTTCCAAACCTTGGATAATCGCCCTATTGACTAAACTTAGAAATGCCGGGATAAAAGTTAAGCCCAAAATAATCACTGGCCAAACCGAGGGCAACCTTAAAAAATTGGCGACATATCCGCTGAAAGCGAAAAAGACAACGGAAAAAATAGAAATCGCTAAAAGTATCCTGTTAGTAAATAGCGAAAACAAAGAATAAAGTTTGTTGCTTTCTCCTTTGGCCTTGAAGTGAGCAGTATATTTGACTAAAACAGTTGAAAGAGCGGCCATAGGAATGCCAAATATAGCAGAAATGGCCAGAAGCGATTGCAGTTCGCCGTAGTTTTCCACCGAAAGCATACGAACCATCAAAAAATGAAAAAAATAACCGCCCAGGCTAACCAAAAAACCGCCTGTAAAAAAAACAAAGCTATTGCTCAAAAACTTATCGCTTTTGATTTTTTTTACGATATCAGCTAAAAAATTTCCATTTCTCATAAAATCAAAAGCAGTAAGATCAATTTTGTTGATAATAACTAATGGTTTTGCGCAGACCATCTTTTAAGGAAACTTTAGGCCGGAAATTCAACAACCTTTGCATTTTGGCTATGTCGGGGAAGCGGTGTTTGATGTCGTCTCTGGCGGGGACGAATTCGGGCTTGATTTGCGTTTGGCCGCTGGCTTCAATGACTGCTTCGGCCAAGTCCAAAATAGTGGTGGGCTTGCCTGTGCCGATGTTAATAACCTGGCCATTGGTTTTTTCCGATTGCCAAGCCAAAACGCAGGCCTCAATGTTATCGTCCACAAAAACAAAATCGCGGGTTTGCGAGCCGTCGCCAAAAATCATCGGAGGCTGGCCAGCCAAAACTCGCTTAATAAAAATGCCCATCACAAAGCCATAATCGCTGGATTCTTGACGGGGCCCATAAACATTAAAAAACCGTAAAGCAACGGCCGGCAACTGATATTTTTGCCAATAGGCCTCAACCATTTTCTCGCCATAAAGCTTAACCACCGCGTAGGGAATTTTGGGGTTAATGTGGCCGTCTTCTTTTTCCGGAATTTCCACCGGCTCGCCATACACCTCCGAAGAAGAGGCAAAAACAACTTTGGGTTTGCCGTATCGCAAGGCCAGTCCAAAAATATTTCTAATGCCCTTGATGTCATCTAAAACTTCCAAAGGATTTTCAGCGGTGCGGCGCACCCCCACCACCGCGGCGTAATGAAAAACCGCGTCTAATTTGTTGTCCTTAAAAATTGGCTCTAAATCAACTAAATTATTGGCATCACCCTGGATAAAAGTGAGCTTATCTTGAAAATCTTTGATATTGTCCAGTCGGCCGGCGCTTAAATTATCCAGACAAATTACCTGGTGCCCGTCTTTCACTAACCGCTCGCACAAATGCGAGCCAATAAACCCGGCCCCGCCCGTAACTAAAACTGTTTTTGCCATATTATTTTAAGGGATTCTGCTGATACCAGGCAATTGATTTGGCCAGACCATCTTTGATGAATGTTTTGGGCTGATAGCCCAGTTTTTGCTGGGCCTTGGTGATGTCGGCGATAAACTTAACCACCTCGCCCGCGCGGTTTTCCTGAATAATAATTTGACTTTGGCTTTTTAGCGCCTCCTTGATTATTTCCGCTACCTCTATAATAGTTAAGCCCTGCCCCGCCCCCAAGTTATAAGTATCGTTTTTGGCAGTGGCAAAATTAGTAATGGCAACCATAATGCCTGCCACACAATCATCAATATAAGTGAAGTCTAGCAATTTATCTTTACCAAAGATTGTGATGGGCTTGTTTTCTTTGGCTAAACCAATAAACAGCGGAATAGCCCGGTCCGAGCCATCATACATACCATAAACATTGGAAAATCTAAACACCACAAAATCAATGCCATAGCACCTTTGATAACCATAGACCATGGCCTCGCCAGCTATTTTGGAAGCGGTGTAAGGGCTTTCGCAATTTCGTAAGCGAACATCGCCCTCGCTATATTTAATCTGCTCGGTGTTGCCATAGGTTTCCCGGCTGGAAGAAAACATGAATCTCTTGATCTTGTTCTGGCGGGCAAATTCCAAAACATTAAAAAGCGTTTCAAAATTATCGCGAGCCATGGAGGGGTCAACCACTAAATTGTAAACTCGAGCGTTGGCGGCCAAGTGAATTACCAAGTCAAAATCATTAGGCAGTTTTTGTAAAACCGCTTTATCTCTCAAATCGCCGATAATGGTGAGACCGTTAATGGTTTTTGACCATTGGTTGGGGCGCCAATCAACGCCTACTGCTTGATAGCCCCGCTCTAATAATTTTTCCATCAAACGGGTGCCAATAGTGCCACTGGCTCCTGTGACTAAAATTTTTTTAATTGTTTCTGACATATTTTTTTAAATTACGGACTAAAAAAGTTTATGGCCGATTGATTGATAATGAAAGCCGTTTTTGGCTAAGTCATCAACGGGCAAAAAATTGCGACCGTCAATAATGTTAGCTGAACGCATTATTTTTTTTAATTCAACCCAATCAACTTGCAGAAACTCCGGCCAATCAGTTAACAGGGCCAAAACATCAACCCCTTTGGCCGCCTCTTGAGCGCTTGAGCAATACTCAATCACTGCGCCCAGCTCGGCTCGGGCGTTGTCTTGAGCCACCGGGTCGTAGGCTTTAACTTGACAGCCCTGTTTGAGCAAATCCTTAATAACCGCGATGGCTGGCGAATATCGTATATCGTCGGTGTTGGGCTTAAAGGCCAGCCCCCAAACGCCCACTGCCCTGCCTTGGTTTTGCGCTAATACTGCTTTTATTTTTTCGCAAAAAATATCTTGCTGGGATTTATTCACCGCCATGACCGCCTCTAAAATACGAGGCTGAT
>PFAV01000018.1:7080-7453 GCA_002773545.1 bacterium (Candidatus Gribaldobacteria) CG10_big_fil_rev_8_21_14_0_10_41_12
CGAATAGACGTCTCTCTCTTCTGTTTTTTTGCTTATAGCTTTAATATTAACAATGCAAAATTGACCATTCCCCTTTTCAAAACCACACGGTTTTATATCTTTGCAATTTTTCAACTGCTCGTCAACTTTTTTTTGAGTAAAAGAATCTTTAAAATCCCTTAATTGTTCAATTTGTTTTTTTGTTGATATTCTAAAAAAATGGGCAAAATCAGAGGACTTTTCTGAACGCGATCTCTTATAGCTCGGCACTATGCCCAAAGAGTGAAACAATAATATCATTTTCTGAACAAGCGGATAACTTATTGAACCAAAGTCATAAACAACAGAATTAGTGTTTTTAGGGAAAGCAATATGCCCATCCCCTCTAAAAACT
>PFAV01000035.1 GCA_002773545.1 bacterium (Candidatus Gribaldobacteria) CG10_big_fil_rev_8_21_14_0_10_41_12
TTCAATGGCTCGCTTGCTTTGGCGGTAAGCGCCAGTCGAGCGAATAACAGTTGAGCTGGCTTGAGCGATAACAGTCACATCATAAATAGCGCCATTGGGCGACGAACTGCTAAAACTGCCCGAGACAAAACCTTGTTTATAAACCTTGTATAAGGCCTGCTCAATGCCCGAATCAGCGGCTGAAAAAGCCAAAACCGAATTGCTTAAATTGCCAGTCATTTTGCTCTGGCTAACCAAAGTAGCCGCCAAGGCGAGCAAGGAAGCGGACATAATAGACAAAACCACCATTGTTAGATACAAGGCCACTCCTTTTTGCTTAGATTTAATGTCGTATTTAATATGGCGCATCTAATTGTCTTTGAGAAACAGTTGTTTGAATTTTTATTTCCAGAGGCGGAGTCAAGCGACCCCTGATTTTCAAAGCAAGGCATACGCTAGGTTGCAAATTGTCAAGCTGGCCTTGGCCGTTAAGCGAAAAAGCCAAACTATCCACTGACAGGCCTATGGGTGTTAAGGCCAGATAATCGCCCAATTGCGCGGCTGAATTAGTGGTGGACTTTCTGGCCATCAAAACCTGATAGGTCTTGCCGCCTTGAGCAACGGCTTGGCTGGAAAACTCACAGCATTTGCCCTGATAATTAATAAATCTTATGGCAGAAAGGCCATTATAATTTTCATAGTTAAAGTTGCGGGTAACGCATTGGCCGTTGATGTCTTTTTGGGCCATACGCAAAGAGCGGTCCATAAAATCCAAGCCATAAGATATCTGGCTAAGCAGTTCTGTTTTTTCTAAGCCCTGTTGATAATATTTCAGAGCCGAGGCCAATAATTGCGAATCAACCGTGATAAAAATAGAAAAAACGCTGATGCTCACCAGCAATTCAATCAAAGTAGCGCCTCGGGAATATTTTTGACTAACGCCAGTCATATAATTTTTCTGTTAAGACCAAAAGAGGATATTTTTTAGACCATTCCACTCCCACTGAAATATTCAAAGCCCCGGCCTGGTTAGCAATAGTAATTTTGCGCTTAAATTTTTCAGTGCTGGTGCCGTTGGCATAATTAAAAAAGCCCTGGCTGTCTATTTTAAGATAGCGGCCAGCCCCATAAGAAGTTAAAATCGGGTCAATGTTTTGCAAAGTGGTGTAATCAACCTCGCAACCAGCCGCGCAATTGTCCAGGCCTTCGTTCCAAAGATTGCTCGGGTTGCTATTTTGCTCCAGCCAATTGCTGTCCCGAATGTTGCGAACAATTTCCAAACCCTCCAAGGCCAATTGAGCGGCCGTGAAACGATCGCTATTTTCCGAGCCCAGCAAAATGGCCATGGGCACCAAAGCGTAAACGCCCAAAATACCCACGGAAAATACCGCGATAGCCACCATAATTTCAAGAAGGGTAAAGCCCAATTTTTTTTTCTCAAAAACCATCATAATTTTACTCTAATTCTACCCGGCCGACCGAATTAACCTTAACTGTCCGATTTTCATTTTGCAACGATTTTAAGGTAATAACAGCTTCAGTTCCCCAGTTGACATTGTTAATACGAACTGTCGGGTCGGGCGCGGTGAAAACAATATCCAAGGGCGAAGGAGATAATTGCTGGATTTGAATGCCTTTTTGCAAGGAAACCCTTTTGATATCTTTATCGTTGCCATCGTGCTGATAATTGTTATTAGCGCAATTATTATTACAATCAACGAAAATTAAATATGAAGCGGGAAATTGCGCGGCCTTAAACTCCAAGCCATAGCCGCAATTTTTTTTAGGGGCATCGCAGGTTGCCTCCCCAGCTCCTGACAAAGCCATTTCCTCGGTTTCTCGGATGTCCTGGGCTGCTTGATAAACTGCTCTTTTCAAGGCCAGCTTGCCTTCAGAACCGCTAAAATCAGCAAAAACTATTGAGCTCATCACGCCAATAATGGCCATAACTACTAATAGTTCAATAAGAGTAAAGCCCTTAGACATAATTTTTATATTGAAAAACTCAAATACCAATTGATAATTCTTTCTCCAAAAAATAAAGCTACCAAGGCGCCGCCTACAAGAAATGGCCCGAACGGCACCTGGCTTTGCATTTTTTTGCGGCCTAAAATCATTAAGCCAACGCCCACCAAGGCACCGCTCAAAAAAGCTGTAAAAAGCGCCAGTAAAATATTGGGCCAACCCAAAAATAGCCCCAGTAAAAAAGCTAATTTAACATCTCCAAAGCCCATGTAACGACCCCTTGAAAATGCCCAAATACAAAAGAAAAATCCAGAAGCCACGACAGCGGCCAATAAAGAGTTTAATAAGGGGTCGTAATTTCCAATTATCAATTGCCAATTTTCAAATAAATTCGAAATTCTAAACAGAAAAACAACAATAATGCCTGCATAAACCGCCCTATCAGGAATAAGGTAATGCTTCAAGTCATAGATAAAAATAACAATAAAACACGAAGCAATAAACCACTGATAAAACAAAATAATCCAGCTTTGAAAATTGAAAATTAGTAGAAATATTAACCCTGTTGATATTTCTACTAAAAGATACTGCCAAGCAATTTTCTTACGACAATAGCGGCATTTACGGCGCAAGAATATAAAACTAAAAATGGGTATTAAATCCCAAAACCCTAACTGATGATGGCACTTGGGGCAAAACGACCTGCCGCGGTTAAGCTTTTGCCCTTGTTCCCAGCGATAAATTAAGCAATTCAAAAAACTGCCCCAACAAGCGCCTAAAACAAAAACTAAACAATAAATTAAAATAGCCATAAGGGATAGTTACAACTATCCCTATTATAACAAAAAACCAGCGCGAAAAAAAATCCGTCTGGTTTTTTGTGAAAAATTTAAGACAATTGCAGTCAGCTCTATCTACAGGGCAGTGTTAGTCGGGCAAGTAAAAGCCGAACTATGACAAGTGGCGCTGGGGGTAGTGGTGGTAATACCGGCCACGCCGGCGCTATCGGCGCAAAAATAACTGGCGCCATCTTTCTCGTTCAAGGGCGCATAAAAACAAACCGCCCCATCGCTCACCTGTAAAGTCATATCAACCTTAAGATAATCTTTATTTTTTACCTCGTTGCAAAGATTTTTCATACCAGCAGGCATATCCCCAGCGCAACTAACGCCAAAATAACTGCCACTGGCCGTTTGGTAAGAAGTGATTAAAGCCCTCATTTGAGCCATGGCCGCTTGCACCCGAGCGTCATTGGCTTTTTTCATGGCCCCGGGAAACTGCGTCAAAATAATGGAAGACAAAACGCCGATGATGGCAATGACCACCAAAAGCTCAATTAAGGTGAACCCCGTTAGAAATTTCTTTGTTTCTCTCATATTAACGAATCAGCGAAGGTTTCGCCCCGTAATATTTCTAACGAGGTAAATCCTAAATTTTTTCTTATTAACATCAATATCTATTAACTACATACCCGCCGCGCCAGCGCAAACATAAGTCGTGGCAGTGCAATTTCCAGCTCTACTAGGAGCGATAGTTGTTTTGCCAATTAAACCAGTGCCGTCAAAACAAGCCCAGGTTGCTGTACTCCCATAAGCGTTGAGCTCCGCGTAGGCACAAACATCAGTAGAGTTAGTAGTGCCTACTCTTATAATATCAGGAGCGATGGGATAACTCTTGGCCTTTGCTTTGATGTCATCACACAATGGCTTGATCGCAGCCAGCGTACAACTAAAACCCGCATAGGTGCTGTTGTCAGTATAGTAAGCCGCGGCTTGATCGCGAATTTGATTCATAGCGGCCAGCACCCGAGCGTCTTTGGCTTTGTTGTTGGCTGAAGGAAACGACACCAAGACAATAGAAGCCAAAATACCAATAATAGCGATAACCACTAACAACTCAATTAAAGTAAAACCTCTTTTATTAGATATCATATATAAAATAAATAAAATAAATCTGAATTACAATTGCAGCGACCTTTAATTAAAAATTAAACTAACGACTTTTTGATACCATTATTATAAACTACTAATCAAAAACAAGCCAGTCAATTATTCACAGCGGCAGGTGTTGGCGGCTCGACAATCAGGGGTTGCTTGGCAAGTAGCAGGTAAAACATCGTATTCTTTGGCCCGCAAGCCGCTGGCCATTCCGCCATCAACGCAAAAATATTTGGTTGAACCGTCTAATTGAGCGACCGCGCAATAACCGCTATTGTCAGTATTAACCAATATGTTCAAATCGGTCTTGGTGTTGTCTTCAATGTCTTGACAAAGAACTTTAATGGACTCATCACAATCCGAACAAACCCTTTTGCCGCCAACCACGGCAATGACGCATTTAACTTTGAGATACGACTGATCGTTGATTGAAGCCACCACGCTAGCTTGAGTGCGCATCTGGCTAAAAGCGGAGATAACTCGGCTATCCTTGGCCCGACCTACTGCCCCGGGAAATTGCACCAAGACAATAGAAGCCAAAATACCAATGATAGTGATAACTACCAAAAGCTCAATCAAAGTAAAACCTGTTTTTATGACCATATGTCGGTTTATCCGGGATAGATTAAAGTTTTGTGCCAGCGGGACAAACACAACTATTTCCAGCCCGGCAAGCTGTAAATGTATTGGTGGATGCTTTCCTGGTTAAGGTAATGGCTAATCTCCCTGATCATTCTACCGGCTATTTGTTCGGGCGACCAGCCCAATCGCAGTTTTTCCAATTCCAAGATATATTTCTTAACTACTGGATGCTTGTCAACATACGACCGCTTCCTGCTTGTCTTTTTCTTTTTGTTTGATTTTCTTTGAGCCGTGTCGGGCAGATATTCATTGAGATGGCTGCAAAACTATTTCGTAGCGAAATTTTAGATTTTCGAGCGAGGCGAGGAAGACGAGCAAAATGTTTTGAGGCCGTAGCCCAGCTACGGCGAAA
>PFAV01000038.1:0-1771 GCA_002773545.1 bacterium (Candidatus Gribaldobacteria) CG10_big_fil_rev_8_21_14_0_10_41_12
TTGCTCGGCCCAAACACAATCAGGGATATAAACATTGCACTTGGGATGAACAAGATTTTCCAAATCAGCTCGTTGGTTAGCGCAAGTACTTCGCTTAGAACAACAATAGCAAATTTGTCCCTCGCAAGATGGAAGAGACGGAGATATCGCGCACCAATTAAAGTCATTTGGCGCCGGAGTTGATGTCCATTCTAAACACGCTCGACTACTGCACGGACAATCAGCGCAATAATTATTAGGAGAGTCGCCATACTGCTTAAAAGAGTGCTCTTGGCTGAAAAAATATGACCAACGATTGCAATCACGCTGGCGAAGTTTCTGAAATTCGGTTATGGCCAGCTTGCCTTTTTCTATGGCATCGGCAAACTCCTTGGCGTCTTTTTCTATGGAAGCGATAATAGCCGGGTCTTGCGGCGATAAGCCATTGTTTAAGCCAAAGACAATGGTCTTAAGGTCTTTAACCGAGTTGACTAATTTATTGGCTCTGGCGTCCCAATCATATTTGGCAATGTCCGGGTCATAGCTCTCCTTAAATTTATTAAAGGCGGTTCCGGTGGTCTCGGTGCTGGCTTGGCTATAATACAAATCCCATTTGGGCCTGTACACATCAGTAATATATTTTTCCGTGTTGGTTCGCGCGCCCGGCGTAGCATAATTATCAATAACCCCGGCTATTTTCCCGGGCCAAGAATTTTTATTCTGCCAGCCATGGCCGTTTTCATCGTCCAACAAACTAAGATCTCTGGTAAAAGAATCCCCTCTATCAACATTATTAACCTTTACTTGAAGGCCCGTTATATACTCTTCTTTGTCCATCGTATATATATCAAATTCAGTGAAACTTGACCCTAAAACTATTTTTGCCAAGCTACGCCAAAAATTAAACCAGGCAGACTTATTGCTGTCTAACTCCTTCATACCATAAGCGGTTGTTGGATTATCAGTGTTCTTTCCCAAGGCGGCTTTTAATACTGTTTTTACATTTTCCGGGTTAGCTAACGCCTCTAATGCTTGCAATTCTTGCAATTGATCTGCTGGCAGGGCCGTAACCTTGCAACCGCCGGCGCACCAAAGCTGGCTTTGCCAATAATCACTGCCCTCTTCGCCTTTTTCTTTCAGGGCTTGCTGTTGAGCCAGCGGCCAGCTCGCCACCACCGCATCAGTGAAATGCCGCGCTCTTTGCTCTTTATCACCGACCGAAGCGGCATGGCGGTCTGGGCTTTCTAAATAATTTTTTTGATAAATGAAAGCGGTAATGCTGTTCAAGATGGCGCTAATTTTCCCGCCAACCGTTACGGCTAAAGCATTGCTAATAGCCGCGTCCCTGTTGGCATCCAAGGCCTTTTCATAATCTACAATTTGACAATGAATAAACGCTTTTGTGCCCATATCGTTCCGACTGCCGCTACAATTTGTTTGTGTTTCAGCCTGTAAAATAATCCGGCCCAAACGCGTCCATAAATAATGCCAAGCCGTCTTGCTGTCGTCTAAAACAGCGTATTTGAACGAGTCATCTCGCGCGCAAGCAATGCGGTCGTAATTATCTTTGTCGCAAAAAATTTCTTGGCTGGTATTTTCGGCGTTACTGTCAAAAACGCAACCGCAACCCAAAGCCGCGTCCAAGACATTTTTCAAATAGGGCGGCTCGGTGCGCTCTACTACTTTTAGATATTGGGAATGATCTGGATCGCCATCAAGATTAACCATTAGGGTGGTGTAGATAGGAGCAGCGGCCGCTGGGAATAACCCGCTGGCTGTTCGTTGGGCGCTA
>PFAV01000038.1:1794-3162 GCA_002773545.1 bacterium (Candidatus Gribaldobacteria) CG10_big_fil_rev_8_21_14_0_10_41_12
AGCTTGGCGAATTAAGGGCAAATCATAAGCGCCATAAGAACCCTTGTCGTCTAAAGCGGCAATGGGCGCCAAAAAAGCAAAGGGTTTAGTGTCGCCCAAAATATCTGTTTTATTAAGAATAGCTGTTTGAATAGCCCCTAAATCGCCCTTATCTAAAATATCTTCAATTGGATTATCGGTTGCGTTGTAATAGCCCCTATCACGGAACTCCACAGATGTAGGCCAGCTATAATCAGAATCCAAGGCAACAAGCCGCGCCAATATAGGATTTTTTTCAATGCACATTGCCACGATATCTTGATGTTTTTCAAACATTTTTTTATATTCGTCGTTAATAATGCCATTAACCCATTCCTCGCCAGCTAAACCATTAGCCATTTTTTCCCAATATTCCCGCCAGCCCTTAGTTTCAAAATTAAGCTTGCACCTGCCGGCCTTATGAGCGCATTCCATCACCGAACTTTCGCCGATCAGCATATCGCGGATATAAATCGGGTCAACTAACTTAAGGGTTGCCTGCAATCCAGACGATTCAGCAAAAATATCCTTAAAATTGTCCAGCCAAGTTACTCCAGCGCCCACTTTACTTGAATCACATATCACTGGAAATAGCCCGCTGTTTTCCCTGGCTGAAGCATAATCGTTAACCAAAGCTTGAGTGGCGTTGCGTTTGCCGTCATCTTTATAGTGTCCGTCATTGTCCTTATTGTCCAAGGCGCTGATAGGACTCAAAAACGAAAAACCTTCTTTGCTTATAACATCTAACTCAAGTTTATCAAGCTTTGCGGAATCTTTAAGCTCGTCAAGACTATAATTAGCGCCAGTAATGATTTTATCCAGCTCCTGCCAAAAAGATCTCCAGGGCTCTTTATCTTTGAGCGTCTTCATTAAATAATTATCTTTTGTCCCCACACCCAAAGCCGCGTCTAACATATCCTTAATATATTCGGGTTTAGTGCGGTCAATAATTATTTGATAATCATTGGGCTTGGCTAACTTGGGGATTAAATTGCCGTAAACTATGTTCGGATTATTGTCCGGGCAGGTAACAACGCTTTGCCAAGGGATAACCCGATCGCCATTGAACATACAAATCCGTTTGTCGTTTCCTTCGTAATCATTCTTGCAAAAATTATCTTTGTTTTTAATGTTTTTGTCGCCAAAAGCGGTATCTTTCAGATAAACCCCGCCATTGCCGTCTTCCCATGCCTTAGAATCCAAAACTGGCTCCGCATTGTTTTTTTGAAATTCCTGCCAACTGCCCGAAGTTAATTTATCAACCCCCGATCCATCTGGCAATTGACCTGGGCCAATAGCGCTGTCCAACAACGAGGCCAAGCTCTTAAAATTGGTCTGAAAATTGCCCAC
>PFAV01000038.1:3168-4835 GCA_002773545.1 bacterium (Candidatus Gribaldobacteria) CG10_big_fil_rev_8_21_14_0_10_41_12
ATCCAGATTTTTTCTAACAGGATTATTAGGCTCAAAGAAAAATGCCAGTTCAATTTCGTGCTTGGCGCCTTTGGTTTCGTCATTGCCTTCCATCACATCCAATAAGTTCTGGCGCATACCCAAAAGCAATTTGTTGGTTTCGCTTTTGGCGGTGGAATAATTCAAAAGGTTATCGCTAAATCTTTTAAGCATACCCTGCATCGCGTTAACGCCCTTGCTGTCGGCCGCCAATACCGTGGCCGCCCCCGCCGCCGCGCCAAACTGCGCGGCGTTGCCCGGAATAGACAAAATGCCGGTAGCATCCAACGCCGAGGCCGCTACCGAGGCCACACCAATACTGGCCGACATCGTGCCGCCAATATTCTGCAAAGCAGTGAACATGGTGGTTAAATAATGGAAGGTGTCAAAAAATCCGCTGATCAAAGTTAAACCATCAGTTAATAAACTGCTTAATGCGTCATAAGCTTGCTTAATTTGGCCTAAGGCCGCGATCACGCCCATAACTTGTTTAATTACAGTAATCCAAGCGGTGGGCAATAAAAACTGGGCGATGTCCAGCCAAGTAATGACATACTTAACCTCGCCATAGCTTAGCAAGCACTTTGACTTGCAGTTTTTCAAAAAAAAGCAATCGTCCAGCGGATTAGTGCTGTTGTAAATTTTCTTGGCCAAAAAAGCAATGTCGGCGGCCGCCTTTTGCAAACGAATGTAGTGGGTGCAGGCCTCGCGATGAGCCAGTTTTTCTTGGTTGCACTTCTCGCGGCAATCCTCTCTTAAAATCGGGGCGCGCTTTTCATCGCAACTCGCTGCGCAAACATCATCGCCCGGATATCTTATGCCCAGCTCGCACTCCTCGGGAATAATCGGCCTGCCGATATAACAGCATTCATTTTTGCTGTCTTGAGCGTAATTATCAATGCCGGCTGATTTATTTTGCGAGCCAAAACCTTTTTCATCGTCCAATTCCATTAACGGCTTCAAATAAGAATAATCAGCCTTTGCCAAAATTGCTATTTGCACCGCAAAGACATCATTGCCTTCTCTAAGTTTAATCAAGGACGCGTCTTGATTTTCCGGCCATAGCATCATTTCAGTTGCCAAATTTCGCACGCTTGGATCAGTGTCGCCCAATTTGTTTCTACCCAAATCCAGCCAATACTGCGCCCAAACCCGGCGCCACTTATCGCCATCTCTTAATCGTTCAAGCTTATAGGCGTCTAACCCGTCCACAAACCCTAAGGCGTCTTTCAGCGCCTGCTTAACCTTGGCTGGGCTGGTTAAAACATCATTCTTAACGGCCTCAGGCAACTGTAGAGCATAAACATTGTCAAGATACGACTCGGTGTTGCTTAACGCTCCAGCTGTAACGCGCTTTATTTGGCCCTGGTTGGTGTAGCAAGAAATTGCCTGCCAACAATAGCCGGCTGGCTGGCCGGTCTCCGCGTCAATCAAGGGTAGCCCGCCGCCACCCAAACTTATTTTGTTAAATGGATTACCAAGCGCTGGGAGACCACCAACCGATTCACTCCATGGCGTAGGGATATCAGGAATGAATTCTCCATTACCAATTTTTATTTTGGCCTCGTTTGTAAAAACAATCTCCGGTGGTAAGGGAATGCCTTTAACAATTTTTTTAATAATATCCCAAAAACCAGCTTGAGCGGGCT
>PFAV01000060.1:0-199 GCA_002773545.1 bacterium (Candidatus Gribaldobacteria) CG10_big_fil_rev_8_21_14_0_10_41_12
TTTGTTTAATTCTGCTAACAGTATTTTTACTCAAATAATTTTTCAAAACCCAATTGAGATGGTTGCAAAACTATTTCGTAGCGAAATTTTAGATTTTCGAGCGAGGCGAGAAAGACGAGCAAAATGTTTTGAGGCCGTAGCCCAGCTACGGCGAAAAGCATTTTGCGAAGTCTGACGATGACGCAGCCGAAAAGATAAA
>PFAV01000060.1:244-4897 GCA_002773545.1 bacterium (Candidatus Gribaldobacteria) CG10_big_fil_rev_8_21_14_0_10_41_12
TATCGTAAAACAACATTCTTGCTGTTTCACAATATAATTGCCGTGGTTGATGCCTAAAGATAGGCGAGTTAATCTTTAATTTTTCAACAATAATCGCCTTATATTCTATAGGCAACCGAACAATTGCCTGAAAAAATTCTTTTCTTAATTTTTCTTTGCAATGAGAAAACTTAAATTCAAAATTTTTAATAAGGTTATGCTGAATTTTTAACTCTTTAATAGCTTCGTCAACAACTTTACTATCATCGTCGCCCAAAGTAGTAATATAAACAGCCACAAGCGCAAAAAATTTTGAAGAGCCGCTGGCAAATTTAAAGCCGCAATCGCCTGACTCATCCATCCAAAATTTTTTAATTATTTTCAGCATTATTGTATCTGTTTCTGTCTTTTGGCTTCTTTGATTTTAGCTACTTCGTCCGGGGCAGAGGTAATAATTTGGTCTTCAGTGTAGGAAGCGACTACTTTTAGGGCCACTCTTTTTTGCCCGGCGATAAACACGCCCTCGCCCACATCGCAGCCCAAAAGCATATTTTTTTCGCCCTCGGTGAGATTAAAGGTTTTTTGCACCACTTCAATGGTGGCTGTGCTTTGTTTCATTAAAAACTGCAAGGAAGAGTTGCTAATAATGGGCTTGCCGTAATCCGACCTCATAAAATCAGAAACATCTTGCGTGATGGTGGTTACGCCTAACCAATATTTTCGGGCTCGTTTGCAAATGCCAAACAAAAACGAAGCGCCGTCTTCGGATTGCATAATCCACCAGGCCTCGTCAATTAGTAAAATCCTTTTTTTCAAAACAGAGCGCACCTTGTTCCAGATGTATCTCAAAATGACAAACATGGCCATGGGCCGCAATTCATCTTCCATATCGCGCAGGCCAAAAACCACAAAATTGTTGTCCATATTGATATTGGAAGGAGTATTGAAAAAATTAGCATAACTGCCCTTGGTGAACTTTCTAACCCTTTCCAACAACGAGGTGGCTCCCTCCATACCAGACAAAACATTTTCCAGGTCAGACATCAAGGGAATTTTTTCCAGCCAGGTGGCCGGGTCTGATTCCGGGGTGATGTCTTTGGAGGCGTAAGTTTCAGTCAGGGCCTGGTCAATAATGGCGTCTTCTTGCGAAGTTAACCCGCCCAACATTAGACGCAAAAGGCCAACCAAATTAATGACATTAGAGCGCAAAACATCTTGGGGCTTCTCGTCTTCCCGGGGCGTGGGCAGGTCAAATGGGTTTAAGTGATTTTCAGAGTTGAGAGAGATTTTGAAAAAAGACCCGCCCACCGCCTCGCTCAAAAACTGATACTCATTTTCCGGATCAAGCGTTATTACATCAACCCCTTGCATCAGATAACGCAAAATTTCCACTTTGGTGAAATAGGACTTGCCGGATCCGCTTTTTGCGAATAAAGTCATATTCGCATTCTCTAAACTAAAGCGGTCAAAAAGCACCAGAGAGCTATTGTGCTGGTTGACGCCATAAAGAATGCCTTCGTTGGCTGAAAGGTCGGGCGAAACAAAAGGAAACACGCTAGAGAGAGGGGCGGTATTCATGGGGTTGTGCACCATGAGCTGGTCCAAGCCATAGGGACAAGTAGAAATAAATCCCTGTTTTTCTTTGAGCAAGGCCGGCTTCAAATAAACCATGCGCGATTCCAACAAAGAGCGCAAAATAACTTCAGTATTTTTTAACTGCTTTTCATCGTCGCCATAAATAGTAATATAAACACCCAATTGAAAAACTCGTTCTCGGGCGGTTTGCAGTTCATCTCTCAACTGCTCTATATCTTGGTAGGCGGTGTCCAGCGAAGGGTCTCTAATGATGCCCTTTTCTTCCAGCTCGGAAATTTCCGCCTGCACTTCAGTCAGCTTTTTTCTTAATCGCTTCAAAACAGATCCCGAATCAGCCGGATGAATAAACAAAGCAATGTCCAAGGGACTGTCCAAGTTAATCAAAGGCGACAGCCAGCTGGTGGTTAGGTATCTCGGATAAGAAAAAACAAAAAACGACTTGGTCATGCGCTCGCCCAATTTGATATAGTTTTGTTTTATTTCAATCAAAGACGGGGCCACAATATCCTCGGCTTTAATCTCATCAAAATTCACCTCCACTTGTTCAATGGTTTTTTCTTTTTTACCAAAAAATGGAAACTTCATATATTAAAAATCGTTATTTCACCAGCTCGGGTAAAATTTCCGGGTAATAGCCCACTTCGGCTTCCTTGGGGTGATGCCAGGCCCACAAAAGTTCAATAATTTCCGGAGTGGTCAAGGGCATAACGCTTAAACTGCACCGCCTCAAACCCAAAGCCACAAACTCCATCCGTTGAAAGAGCTGGGCGCGGCAGCGATTAAACAATTCTTCCGACATTGCCCCGCCCATTTGGGCTTTGACATTACCTCCTCCCAAGCCACCCCAGCCAGCTGTTTTACCGCCGCCACCCTCTACCTCGCCCAAAGTGTAAGGCACCACCACGAAAAATTGCTTAGTCATAATAATCCCTTCGCCCACCAGCCCTTGAATAAATTTGCGGTATTCGGCGGTTTGTATTTTCAAAAGCTCGTTTTTTTGCTTGTCTTCCATTTCTTTTAATTTGTCAAAATAGCCAGTGATATTGAGGCGGCGCGATTGGATAATAATTTGGCAAGAAAAGTCCAAAGAATTCAAAAAATTCTGAAACTGATAAATAATGGCGTTTTGCTCTACCTCTGACTTCAAATCAAAATTCACCGAAGAAATCATTAAAATGCCCCTTAGCGAGTGCGCCCTTAAAACGATAACGCCTTCTTTAATCTGGCTGAATTGTAAGAAAGATTGCGTGCTGGATCGCATAATAATTTATAATTCTTCCTGCTGGCCGCCAAAATCAATTTTAGATCTCAACCCCGAAAGACGGCTTGATGGAGCAAACTTCAAGGGAACCGCCTTGACTATTTTCCGAGCTATTGCTTTTCTGACAAGCTTAATCGGCGAAGCCGTTTGTTCTTTTTTATCCCAAGTGTAAACCCGAGCGGTCAAAAAATAATTAAATGAATTAGTCAAAAGTTCAAAAACATTCTGACCGCCCACCCGCACAAAGTTGAAAAAGAAAAATAGCCCGACGGACAAAAACACCAAAAAATACCAAAGCCCCTTATTCAAAAAAAACTTAATAATAAACAACAGCACGCCGATACAACCCAAGATCGCCAATTTTTTTAAAGTCAAACCAAAAGCGATTTTGGTTTCCCGCTCCAGAAATTTTGGCACAGTAAATTGCATATTAGAAATCGTTAATGAGGAGCGAAGCGACGAATTTACGAGTTCTTATACCCTGTGAAGTAGAAATTTGCTTTGCAAATTTCAATTTTAAGATCCTGAAGGCAGACCTCCTGAAAAAGCATGGGGGGTCTGCCTTCAGGATCTTAAAATTACTTCACAGGGTCAAGCCAGCCGTAAGCTCAAACTTCGCCCGATGGAATGGGCTTGTTTTCGCCAACGGCTGGCCTGACAACTACCCTTCTTTCTTCGCCTTCGCCCATGCTTCCAGTGGCCACATCTTCGCGCGAAGCCAGCTCCAAATGGATAACTCGCCGTTCATAAGAGTTCATCATCGGCAAGAGCTCTTCTCTTTTCAACAAGGCCACCCTATCGGCTATCTGGATAGCCAGTTCTTTTAGATGCTTGTTTTTATTATACTTGTATTGGTTGATATCAATGTCAAGCTTAACTGTCTCATCAATTTGCTTTCTCATTATACGGCTCAAAAGCATCTGTATCTCAAACAAGGTTTGACCATACTCGCCAATCAGAATTTCCGGCTCATTGGTTTTTATTTCCGCCAGCCAACCCTGCCCAGGGATTTCTTTTAGCTCAAAACTAATATCAAACGAAGTTTTTTCAGCGAATTTCTGCAAGATCTTTTCTATTTTATTTTTGATTTTTTTGTCCATAAATTTTACGATTGACTAGATACTGCTCGCCCACGGAAAATAAAGTGCTAAAAAGCCAATAAATGCCTATGACTCCGCCCAACCGATAAACAAAAATCAAAGTGATAATGGGAAACACATAAAGTATTTGCTTTTGCATTAAGCCGGCAAAATCATTTTTACTGCCGGGGGTCGGAGCATTGCCAAAAGAGCCGCTGGTTTTGGCTTGCCAAAACTGCGCCAGCCCAGCCAACAAAGCCACTGCCAAAACAAAGGTTTTATTATACAAATTAAAAACTCCTAAAAATATCTGGTTCATTTCGCCGGGATTGGGCGTAAAACTATAAAGATTGGCCGCCAAAAAATCCGGCGTAAGGCCTTGAGAAAAAACCTGATACAAAGCTATAATAATCGGCAACTGCAGAAGCAAGGGCAAACAACCCGAAAGCGGGCTAATTTTTTCTTGGCGGTAAAGATCCATCATGGCCTTTGACTGTTGAGCTTTATCAGCTTTGAATTTTTCCTGAATCTCTTTCATCTTGGGCTGCAAAATAGCCATCTTTTTCTGCGAGCGCAAGCCCTTGATAGCCGTCGGGTGCAACAACAACCTAATAATCAAAGTAATAGCTATCACCGCCACGCCCAAGTCGCGCCCCGGTAAAAAAACATAAAGCAAAACTAGGCCGTTCAATAATGGCTGCAATAAGATTAAGTGATAAAATTGTATTAAAAAGTTCA
>PFAV01000004.1 GCA_002773545.1 bacterium (Candidatus Gribaldobacteria) CG10_big_fil_rev_8_21_14_0_10_41_12
TACGGCCTCAAAACATTTTGCTCGTCTTCCTCGCCTCGCTCGAAAATCTAAAATTTCGCTACGAAATAGTTTTGCAACCATCTCATATCATAATATCGGCGAACTAATGATAGCATTAAAAGCTCTTGGTCTTACTCCCCGAAACATTATCACTTGGCACAAAAACAATGCCATGCCCAGTATGACAAAGCGTTCATTTACGCACTCGTGCGAGTATATGTTGTATTTTACCAAAGGGAAAAAATGGATATTTAACTATTCTGAATTAAAGAAAATTAATCCGGATAAAACTAAAGATGGGTCCGAGAAACAAATGAGAGATCTCTGGATTATGCCAGTATGCCAGGGCAAAGAAAGAATAAAAGATAAAACTGGTCGAGCATTCCACCCGACACAAAAACCAGAAGCTTTGCTCGAAAGAATAATACTCGCTAGCAGTAATAAGGGCGATATAGTCCTTGACCCCTTTCTCGGAAGCGGCACAACCGCATTTATTGCTCAAAAATTAAGCCGTAAATGGATAGGTATAGAAACTGATGATAAATATACATCAAGGTTGCAGAAAAGAGAATAAAAAGTGCTTAATAATTATATCCCTTGGCCTCCCAACTTTTTTTAGAAACCCTATTTTACAGGCATAAGCTCTCCCCAGTTCTGGCCGGTTTCTATTTTCACTTTCATGGGCGGGTTAATCACCACTGCGTTTTCCATGGCCTTTTTTATTTTTCGCACTTTGTCCGCCACCACTTCTTCTTTGACTTCAAAAAGCAACTCATCGTGAATTTGCAAAATTAAACGACAGTTATTATCCAAAATTTTCTTTCGGGCAATATCCACCATGGCCATTTTAATAATGTCCGCAGCCGTTCCTTGAATAGGTAAATTGACAGCCATTCGCTCGGCCTGTGCTCGTAATCGCGGGTCCAAAGAATCGATTTCTGGCAAAAACCGCTTGCGGCCAAAAAGCGTTTCCACAAAATTATCATCTCTAGCTTTTTGTTTGGTGTTTTGCACGAATTGAGCAATGCCCTGAAATTCAGTAAAATATTTTTCAATAAATTCCTTGGCTTGCTTTCTGGTAATGCCGGCTCGCTCGGCAAAGGCCGTGGCACCCATACCATAAAGCACGCCAAAGCTAATGGTTTTAGCCAAAGAGCGCATTTCTTTAGTAACTTTTTCTTGGGGCGTGGCAAAAATTTCACTAGCTGTTGAGGTGTGGATATCTTCACCTCGCTGGAAAATGGCCAACATTTTCTGATCATTGGCAAGAAAAGCGGCTATTCTTAATTCTACTTGGGCATAATCGGCCGCTATAAACTGCCGACCATTTTCGGCCACAAAGCACCGCCTGATAGCCGCGCCCAACTCGCCCTTAATGGGAATATTTTGCAGATTGGGACCAGAGCAACTCATGCGGCCTGTTTCCGTACCCAACTGATGAAAATGCGGGTGAATGCGGCCATCCTTTGGATTAATCATGGTGGCCAAGCTATCCACAAACCCGCTTTTTAACTTAAACAACCCTCGGTAGCGTAAAATCAAACCGACCGCCGGGTGAGCGGCTTTAATTTTTTTCAACTCATTGGCTCCCGTAGAAATTACTCCGCCCGGCGTTTTGCGCAAGCCCAACGGAGAAATTTTTAATTTATCAAATAAAACCTCGGATAACTGCTGGGGCGAATTTAGATTAAAAACAGCGCCGGATTCTTGTAAAATCTTTTTTTCTAAATCTTTAAGGTCTGTTTCTAACTTTTCAGATAATTCATTCAAACGGCTAATATCTACTTTAATGCCGCTTTTTTCCATTTGCCCAATAATGGGCGCCAAGTCCCTTTCCGCTTGAGCTATTTGGGCAGACAGCATCTCTTGGCCTTCCAATTGGTCAATTTCCGAAAAAATATCCTGTTGAAAATCCGCCTTGCTGGAAAAAAGATTGCTCGGGCTGGAGCTAAAATTCTCCACTACTGACTCGGCTGGTTGGCTATCGCCCAAATCTAACAGCTTCTTGAGCAAAGTGTTAAATTCAAATCGCTCAAAAATGGCTTGAACTTTTAATAAATCAAACTGGCCAAACTGGCAATCAGCCAAATTAAAGTTAAGCGGTATGTCACATTGAATTTTAGCCAATTGCCGCGACAAAACTGCTTGCTTTTGACCATCTTTTAGTTTTTGTAAAACTCCAGGCTTAATTTTAGCGGCTTTTTTGGTGTTAGCTTTAATTCCTTGGTAAAGGTTGTCCAGGTCGCTGAATTCTTTTAACAATTCAATGGCGGTTTTTTCGCCAATACCAGCCACCCCCGGGATATTGTCCGAAGAATCGCCTCGCAAACCACGATAATCCTGTAGCTGACATGGCAAAAGGCCGTCATATCTTTTTTTGACCTCATCTATATCGTATAAAATTGTATCTTTGAGGCCTTTTTTCAAAGTGTAAACCTTGGTGGTTTCATTGACCAATTGCAAGGTGTCCATGTCGCCGCTTAAAATAATCGCTTCAAGCGGTGGTGTTTTTTCTTTGGCGGCTAAAATGGCCAAGGCACCAATAACATCATCGGCCTCAAATCCCGGTTTTTCAAAAATGGGCACAACCAAAGCCGTCAAAACCTCTTTGACTAATGGCAGTTGCTGGTAAAGCTCATCAGGCACCTTGGCTCGCTTGGCTTTATACTCTTTGAATTGTATATGTCTAAAAGTAGGCCCAGGCAAGTCAAAGGTGGCGGCCACATATTCGGGCTTGATTTCGTTTAAGGCCTTCAAAAACATTAAACAAAAACCATAAACCGCGTTGACCAACTCTCCTTTCTTTGTTTTCAGCGGCGGCAAAGCGTGATAAGCCCGATGCACCAGCGCGTTCCCGTCAATAATTAAAAACTTTTTTCGTTCTGCTTCTAACATTTCTTCATTTTAACTTTTTAATACAAAAAAACAAAACCGCCCTGATAATTCAGGGCGGAAATCCGCAGGCCGCTAAACTTCGCTCACCACATCAAATCCTTTCAAGCTACCGGTGATGGCCAAGCCGATGATTTTACCTTTGATGACATTCTTTTCTTTAATTTGAAAAGCAATCTCATTCAAGGTTGCGCCAGAGCCAACTGCATCATCAATAATTAGAATATTTTTGTAGTTTTTTGCGCCCTCTACCACAAAAGTTTTTTTTGCGTTTTCAATTCTCTCTTCCAGCTTGTTGAGGGTTTTTTGAGGAATAATAATTGGGGTTTTGATTTTTACGACTTTGATTATATCTATTTCTAAATTTAGATGCTTTTCTAATTCCTTCATAAGCTGAACTTCTCTCTTAACGGTTGGCGGCACAAAAACAACCGCGTCAATTTTAAAAAGTTTTATCAGAGCTTTAATTTTTGGCTTAATTTCCATTGATAACCGTTTAATTAATTTTTTATCCTGGCTTTGTTTGGCATACAACAAAAATTTACCCAATTTTGTTTTGCCAAACCTCTCAATGCTGTAAAAATCAAGATAAAAAAGATTATCCAAATAGACAACAGAAAAAATATTTTTCATTTTAGCCATTCCGTCAAGTAAGCCGTTTTTCTTTATGGAATTATATTTTTTAATAATTTCCACATAATCAATCGCTGACTTTTCAACATTTTGCCCTCTTTTCATGCACCAATCAACAAAAGCTCCCCAGCCGCTCACTTCTCTGCCGTTCACTGTAATATCCAAAAATTCTTTATCAATCAAATCCTTAATATCGTCTGACATATTGTATTTCTTTTCATCTTCTTTCTTGTCAGCTAATAAATAAAAAACCTTCGGCGGCTTGCCGACTTTATCAATGATACCCTGTTCCAGCAACTTAGTTAATTGCTTATAGACCGCTTGGCTACTAAAGCCCAAATGCTCAATAATTTCCTTGGGAGAAACTCTTTTTTGAGCTTTGATAAAAGCTAAAATTTTATCCGCCGTATCTGTTGTCATATATTTAACATAATATTAGCATAGTTGATAGTTGACTGTCAACTATCAACGCTTGCTCCTACTTAAAGCGCGTTGCCGTCAATAATTAAAAACTTTTTTGTTTCTGACATTTTTTGATTTTAACATTTCGACCCGAAAACGCAAAAACCCGCTATTTAAATAGCGGGCTGGGAGCGGCCAAAACTAAAATTCCTGCTTGGCTAAATACTTTACTTCGCGTTCAAAAAATTATCAAATTTTCGCGATTTCTTGTTGAAAAAACCTTTTGAGCTCGCCCCAATCGAGCGCCTTAATCATATTAGGCATAGGGTCGCGTTCGGCGTCCTCAAAATAAACTAAACCCTTCTTAATGTGCGTCATATTATAATTCACAGAGGCGTATTTTTGAGTAAACATTTTCAACAAATCCGACAAGGGCGCTATTTCTTTTAAAATGAAATAAATGTCCACGAAATCTCTTTTAGCGCCCCTTTTGGCGACTGTGTCAATTTTCATACAGGCAATATCAACTATGTCTGCCACTAAAATCCCGCCGGCCATTTGACATGGCTTCAATAGCGGATAATGATAACCCAAAAAAGAAATTTTAGTGCCATCTAAAACCCCGTTAATAGTTTGCTCGCTTTAATTCTCCAGATGAAATTCAGCTGTTCTGTGAGATGGTTGCAAAAC
>PFAV01000056.1:0-416 GCA_002773545.1 bacterium (Candidatus Gribaldobacteria) CG10_big_fil_rev_8_21_14_0_10_41_12
CCGCCAACAAGACAGCTCGGGCAATTATCTTGACACCAACAACAACGCGGCTGACTTTATTTTGGCCAGCTCCACGCCAACCAACTCGCTAGGCCAAACAATTCAACCAACCACCTCTACTCCCGCCACCAGCTCGCCGGCCACCTCTACTCCAGCTACCACCAGCCCGGCCTACGACCCAACCGCGCCAGTCATCACCGACTTGCAAGCCAACCCGGCCGCCGACCGAGAAGCCATTGACTTGTGGTGGAGCAACGACAGTAATAATAAAGTTAATTATTACCTGATTAACTACGACAATCAAACGCTCATTTTCAACACCACCAGCGTTAACCCAATTATTTTTGCCACCACCATAGCTGGCTTAATCGGCGGGCAAAGCTACCAGTTCACCGCGCAAGCCATTACTTCCAGCG
>PFAV01000056.1:450-4945 GCA_002773545.1 bacterium (Candidatus Gribaldobacteria) CG10_big_fil_rev_8_21_14_0_10_41_12
CACTCCCCTGCTTGGCTGGCAAGACAATGGCGATGGCACTATTAACGACCTTTATACCGGGCTAATGTGGCCCCAAAACGGCGCCGGACTGGCCACCAACAACGGCCAGCCACTCACTTGGTTCGCGGCCAAGGATTTCTGCGAACAATTGGTGATGTGCGGAAATAACGAGTTCGCCGCCACCACTGACCCCGTTGCCGCTTGCGCGGACAAGGGCGGGATAAAATACGACGACTGGCGTTTGCCCAATTTCAAAGAGTTGGCCCTGCTCATTAAATATCAAAAAACCCCGAATGACGGGGCAATGATTGATGGCCGTTATTTTCAAAATATCACGGCGGGCAAGTATTGGAGCGCTTCTTACAAACACTTTGGCCCGCCCGACTTTAGCTCTGAAATATGGCGTGCTCGCTCAATTAGTTTTGCCAATGGTTATATTGATATTAACAATGTGCGGCTTGACGAGACCTCTGTCCCTTTTGTTTATAACTATGTTTTGCCGGTGCGGGGCAATTCTGCCATTGTCTCGCCAAGCGGTTTTGACAAACCAGCCACTAGCTGTTCAAAGGGTTCTTCAACTGATGCCAACAATTTAACCACTGATTTGTGCACCGGCTTGATAGAAAGCCAGAGAATTTCTTTCCCGGGGCTTACTAGCTCAAACATTGAATGGTGGGCGGCCATAAGAGAGGCGGCCTCGTCCACTTTGGCGGGCTACACGGATTGGCGGCTACCCAACATACGCGAACTTTTAATGAGCATCAATGTCGGGCCGTCAGACAGTAGCTTTCATTGGGCTATTACTCCGGACTACCAAACCAGCGGCCAACATTGGTGGGCCGACTTAGGCAATTTATTTACCACCGCCCAGTCGCAAACCACGCTTGACAGAATCCCTTATTACCTCAAATTATTCCGCAGGCAATAAAAAACGGCTTAGGAAAGGAGGGGGGAAGCCCTGGAAAGCTTCTTAATCTAACCTAAGCCGGAATGTTTTATGCACAGGGGGCATTGTGCCCCTGGGCGAGAAAATGCGCGTGGCATTATACCTAACCACGCCGTATACTAATTAAAAGTATAATCCAAAAAAAATAAAAAGCAAGGCCATTAACAAATTTTTATTTCTTTGGCAATTTTTTGGCGTTGTTTTTGGCTTTGGCTTTGGCCGCTCGGCTGGTTTTGTTAAAAACCACTTTACTGTCTTGCCATTCCACCGCCACTCTGGCGCCTTCGGTTAGTTCGCCTGAAACAACTTGCAAGGCCAAGGAGTCTAAAATTTCCCGCTGAATTACTCGCCGCAAGGGCCGAGCGCCCAAGTCGGGGTCAAAGCCGGCGGTGGCTAAATGCTCTTTCAAAGCGGGTGAAAAACTAATGACCACTTGTTTTTCTTTGGCCAGCCGTTTTTCTAATTTGGTTAGCTCTAAGTCAACAATCTGGCGAATTTCTTGCTGTCCCAAATAATTGAAAGTGATAATTTCATCAATGCGGTTCAAAAACTCGGGCTTAAAAGTTTCTTTGAGCGATTGGTCAATTTTCTTTTGAATTAGTTCTCTTTTGCCCGAAGTCCCTTGACTGGCGTGGCTTTCAAAGCCCACCGGCCGCAAATCAGCGATATACTCGGAGCCCACATTGGAAGTCATAATAATAATCGTGTTTTTGAACGAAACAATCCGGCCCTTGGCGTCAGTCAGGCGGCCGTCTTCAAAAATTTGCAGTAAAATGTTAAACACTTCGTGGTTGGCTTTTTCAATTTCGTCCAGCAAGATAACCGCATAGGGCCGCCGGCGGATTTGCTCGGTTAATTGTCCGCCTTCTTCATAGCCCACATAGCCGGGCGGCGAGCCGATCATTTTAGAAACGCTGTATTTTTCCATATACTCGGACATATCCACTCGCACCATAGCTTTCTCGCTGTTGAACAAAAAGTCAGCCAAGGCCCGAGCCGTTTCGGTTTTACCCACGCCGGTTGGCCCCAAAAATAGAAACACGCCCAAGGGCTGGTTTTCATCGGCAATGCCCGCTCGGCCGCGGCGAATGGCGTTGGAAACGGCTTTAAGGGCCGACTCTTGGCCAATCAGCCGCTTGTTCAAAACATCTTCCATTTTTTCCAATTTTTTGGCTTCGGTTTCTACCAAGCGCATCACTGGAATGCCAGTCCATTGCGAAACCACTTGGGCGATGTCCTCTTCGGTAACTTCTTCTTTCAAGACCGAGTTTTGCTGTTGTAAAACGCGCAGCTTTTTTTCCGAGGCGAACAATTGCTTTTTTAATTCAGGAATTTTGCCGTATTTCAACTCGGCCGCTTTTTCCAGCTCGCCCTCTCGCTCGGCCACCTCGGCTTGGAACAACGAGCCCTCAATCTCTTTTTTAAGATTGCGAATTTCCATAATCACGCCCTTTTCCGAAGTCCATTTGGCTTTCAACGCCCCGGCTTTTTCCTGTAAATCAGCCAACGAGCGCTCCACCGCTTTTAAGCGCATCACATTGTCGGTTTCTTTTTTAAGCGCCCGTTTTTCAATTTCTAACTTGGTTATTTCGTTTCTCAAGCCCTCCAACTCGCTGGGCTCGGATTCTATTTCCAAACGCAAAGCCGAGGCGGCCTCGTCCATTAAGTCAACCGCTTTGTCAGGCAAAAATCGGTCAGAGATATAGCGGCTAGACAGCTCGGCGGCCGCCTTAATGGCGCCGTCTTTTATTTTAACGCCGTGATGCAACTCATATTTTTCTTTAATGCCCCGCAAAATAGCCACTGTATCATCAATGGACGGCTCGGCCACTAAAATGGGTTGAAACCGGCGCTCCAAAGCCGAGTCCTTTTCAATATATTTTTGATATTCTTTGAGCGTGGTGGCGCCAATGGCTCGCAGTTCGCCCCGGGCTAAAGCCGGCTTGAGCAAATTAGAAGCGTCAATGGCTCCTTCGGCCGCGCCCGCTCCCACCAAGGTGTGCAACTCGTCAATAAACAAAATGTAGTGGTCAGCCGCTCGCTGGATTTCCCGCACAAAGGCCTTTAAGCGGGCTTCAAACTCGCCGCGATACTTGGTGCCCGCCACCATAGAACCCAAATCCAAAGCCACAATTTCTTTGTCTTTCAAGCTTTCAGGTATGTCGCCCCCAACTATTCTTTTGGCCAAGCCCTCCACAATGGCTGTTTTGCCCACGCCCGCCTCGCCAATTAGCACTGGGTTATTTTTGGTTCTGCGGGATAAAACCTGCATCACCCGACGAATCTCGGTCTCGCGACCAATGACCGGGTCAAGCTTGCCTTCTTTGGCTAAATTAGTTAAATTGCGCGAGTATTTTTTAATGACTTCGTATTTGGATTCAGGATTGGGGTCAACAATTTTTTCATTACCGCGAATATCAGCCAATTTTTGCAAAATAATATCTTTGTTTAGGGTGGTAGCGGCGGTGGGCGAGGTGAACCGCACATTTTGCAAAACCGCTTGCGCGCTGCTGGAAACCGCTAACAAGGCCAAAAACAAATGCTCCACTGAAACAAAATCATCGCTCAATTCCATGGCCTCAACCCGACCCCGGTCTAAAACTTGAGCTAAATCCTGCGTTAAATAAAACTGGCCCGGGCCCTGCGGAGGGGCGGTCATAGGCGGGATGTTGTTGATGGCGCGGTCGCATTTAGCTCGCAAGTCGTCTATATTTACCTCTAAATTTTTCAACAAAGTTGAAACAATGCTGTCGTCTTGGGTAAGCAAAGACAGCAACAAATGCAAAGAATCCACTTGCTGTTGCTTGCGCTCTCGGGCCGAGTTTTGCGCCCGAATCATGGCCTCCTGGGCCTTATAGGTAAATTCTCCTCCCTGAAATATGGGCAACTTAGTTAATTTTCAATTTTCAATTTTCAATTTTCAAACAATTTTCAATTTGAAAAAAGAAAAATCAACTGAAAAAAATATTTTTCTAATCCGCTAAAATCGCCATTAAAATTGTTTTCATAGTTTTAAATCTTTTCTAAAATCGCCAAATATTCCTCTGGCGAAATACCCAAAACTCTCAAATTATTGCGGATAATAAAAACAGGGAGGGCTGTTTCTCTGGGCACAACTACTGGCCTTGATAAACCATCTCTTGCGTAAATTCTATGGTCGCCCTTTTCTCTAATGAGTTCACAGCCGACAAAAAACAAAAACTTTTCAAACTCTTTCCAAGATATTGGTATAATGCGAGGCATATTTACGCGGCAAGTTGAAATGTTTGCATCTCGTGGGCCACTGGCGCTAATGGCCTCCATTCTTGTTTTATTTTTTGCCAGCCCAAACTGCCCAGCACTTCGTCTGTTGTGCCCATTTTTTCAATTTCTTCAAAGAATATGGCTATGGCTTCGGCAAATCTTTCCCTAACCTGCGCGAATGTTTTGCCAGAAGTTGATAAATCCAAGGCAGGCGTGTGAGCCACAAACATATTGCCTTCCTTAAAAATTGTCACTGGAATCTTAAAATTTATTTTTTTCATATTTTTTATTTTACTCTAACACAAA
>PFAV01000056.1:4992-8267 GCA_002773545.1 bacterium (Candidatus Gribaldobacteria) CG10_big_fil_rev_8_21_14_0_10_41_12
TTTTATAAACTTAAATGTGGAAAGCATTTGATTAAAAATTTCACATTCTTCAAATATACATTTTTTCGGGAATAGGGTTTCCACTAAATACACTTTTTCTTTTGTAAATAATGCCTTTGAGAATCCCCTTTTACCTTCCACCGCACCGCTTATTTTATATCCTTCATTTTCTCCTATGGTAATTTTTTCCTTTGAGAAATTTTCTATCCCCAACGCATCAGACAACCTCTGTTGTTCTTGCAGCCAGCTATCTATTTGTTTATTTATTATTTTAATAGTTAAACTGCGCGCGTTTGTGAAATCTCCTGATTCTTGTTTTGCCTTCACTTCTTCTTCGGATAAATTTGAAAATCCTATAATGTCTATTTCCTGAAAAATCGAGGGATAAACATGCCAATTCCCAGGATATTCCACCTCAAATCCATATCCCTCATTTCTGTATGTTTTCCACCCAGCGGTTTCGTCGGATGTTGTGGCAACCGGCTGATTTACTGCTGGCTGGCTAACAACTGTCGGGACTAATTCTGGCTGGGTTAGTTTTTGATAACCCAAAACCCCGGCCAAAGCCACTGACAAAACCGCTAAAATCGCCATTAAAATCGTTTTCATAATCACATAATAACACAAAACATACCACAAAAAAATCCCCGCAACAAACAAGAACGATCGTTCTTGTTTGTTGCGAAACCACCTCAGTCGTTTTCGCTCATTCAAGTAAAACGCTCCAAAATATTATCTTCTCTGTCAATTTTGTCAATGGTGAAAATAAAAACATACTTTCTTAAATTCCATTCGTCAAGTTCGCGGCAAAAACTTTCTGGCACAGGATACTTGCCAATATATACACTCCTTTGTAATTGTTGGAACTGCAACAACAATAACTCCTGACGGATATTGCCGCGCCACGACTTGAATACTTCGGGTATATCAAAAATAACTATCCTGAATTTACCGTCCCAGGGTTTTTCTAAAATTTGATAACGATTTTCAGCATAGTCAACCAACTCCTTGCCCTTAATTGTTAGCGAAAACTTTTTGCTCTTTTGTTCTTTGGCCACCAAGCCATCTTTTATCAACCTTTTGAGATTAATCTGAATAATGTTTTCCTTAAAACAGGGCTTGGGATAGTTGCTCACGCCAAACATATCTTTCCAAAACTTAAATTCGGGGTAGGAACTGGGCAGGCCTCGCAAAAAATCCTCGCCACTCTCTTTAAGGGCAAACAAAATGCAAGCGGCAGTATTCAGCCCCCTATCAAAAAGCCGTTGGGTAAAATAACATTTCTTTTTTTGGAAAAGATATTGCCGCGACATAAAATTAAACCATCTTAACAAAAATTAAACACTGCAACAAACAAGAACGATCGTTTTTGTTTGTTGCAAAACTTTGGACGATAAAATCTATCCTATTGGTAAATCCGGCTGGATTTTCTTATCTGTTCCATTCATCGGCTTAATAATCTCAAAATCAAAATGCTCCCCCCAGTCACCATCAAAGTCAAAAACATTATTACCATCAATGTCATACAAAGTTGATCTGTCAATATTATCACTGTACCAAGTTTCTAAATCATAAGCATCAGCCACGGCCCCATAATGCCACTGCGCTTCTATCCAATTGACTGTTTTGCCCATATCATTCTCCCTTGTCTTCTTCGCTTCAATAACTTCGCCAACCATGCCTTCGCTAATAATAAAATTGCCGGACTTATTATCGCCTAAAACCTGATGCGCTTTACGCGCCACAACTTTTATTTTATTGCCCGCCTGAAAAACGACTACCACATCGTCAATGGAAATACCTCTCTCTCTTTGTTCGTAGCATCTGCTTTTCATCATTTCATCTGCGGTAATCGGTGTTTTTGGAAATTCTATAATCATAATAATTTTTTATTATCTCATAATATTATTCGCTGGACATTTCGCCCAGGGTTGCTTCCAGGGTGAACTCTGTTTTGCCGCGCAAAACTTTTAGGGTAATTTTGTCGCCGGGCAAATGGCTTCTAATCATTTTGCCCAAAGAATTATTCTGGGTAATTTTAAGGCCATCAACTTCTAAAATTATATCACCGGCCTTGAGCCCGGCTTTATCGGCGGCCGAGCCCGGTGTAATGGCTGCCTCCCCTTTATCGCCCCGAGCAATCAAACTGCCGTAATCCACCGGCGCTTTCAAATCCTCCTGATTTTCCGGAGTAATCAAGGTGTGCCGCACCCCCAAAAGAGGATAAACAATTTTACCATTGGTTTTAGCGTCAATTATATCCCGCTTGGCTTCGTTAATCAGCACGGCAAAGCCAATACTTTGAGCGCTCGCCATAGCCACATTGATGCCAATTACTTCGCCCCGCAGATTGAGCAAAGGCCCGCCGGAGTTGCCCGGGTTAATAGCCGCGTCGGTTTGAATAATGTCTTCTAATGTTTCACTAATGCCCCCACCCGAAGCAGTGATGGTTCTGCCCAAACCCGAAATCACCCCCACCGACACAGTATTGCGAAACTCGCCCAAGGCATTACCGATGGCTATAACGGTCTGACCAATCTGCAAATCGCCCGAATCGCCTAATTTCAAAATCGGAAGGGGTTCGGCCGTCACCTCGCCCTGGCTAGCCACTTTTTGTTCTTGCTCAATTTTTAACACGGCCAAATCCTGAAAAGGGTCGCGAGCCAAAACCTTCACTCCGTATTTTTTGCCGTCATTGGCGATAATGGAGTATTCGGCGTCTTTATCAGCCACCACATGCTTATTAGTTAGAATCAGCCCGTCTTCAGAAACAATAAAACCAGTGCCCTCGCCCACTCGCTGCTTTTTAACGCCAATTTGCCGTTGTTTGGGAACTTCTAACTTAAAAGGCAAAAGACCGCCAAAAAAATCGCCGGGCGGCAAAGCCGCTTGTTCTTCAAGATATGTCTCATAAATCGGCACGGTTTTAGTAATGATCACGCTGACCACGGCTCGCGACGAATTTTTAACCACATTAATCACCGCCTGCTCTTGACTGGTTTGAGGAATATACCCCGAGCTAGCAATAGTTGAAGTAGCAATTGGCAAGCTTTCTTTCCCTAGCCCAATTTCCTTAAAATATGAATTTATTAAAAGCAAAATATCCCGACCATAAAACCCACCCATCAAAAATCCCAGAATAAAAACAATCACCAAAAAACCCCGTAAAAACCCGCGCTTTTTAAGTTTAGGGCATTGCCAAACAATATCTTTGTTAAGAATTTTTTTGATTTTTGAAAAACTTATTGACATATTTAATAATTGCGACTTACGCG
>PFAV01000066.1:0-677 GCA_002773545.1 bacterium (Candidatus Gribaldobacteria) CG10_big_fil_rev_8_21_14_0_10_41_12
TAAGGATAGGAGACAGAAAGCATGCCTTAAATATATTTTCAATACCAAAATTTGTGTTTGTATACCCGGTAGTGAAAATGATGCAAGAAGACGAGAAAATTATTTTAAAACATCATAGGGAAGAAGATTTTTAAAACGTAGAATTAAGGAGTATTTTTATTCTAAAAATTAATCGAATTTCTACTACCGGGTATAAATATAGAAGGATAAATTTAGGTACTGAAATGTATGTCTATAAATAATTTTAAAATTGCTAAAAATATTGTGGCTTCTTATGAAGCTCGAATAAAAGTAGTTGAACAGATCGCAGAAGATACTAAAAAATTGTTAGAAGAATTTAGACATAAAAGAGAAAAAATGAGCCAGGAATTAAAAGAAGCCTTAGCCCAACATGAATCTTTAAGAAAGAAAGATTTTGATAAAATGATGGAAGGGATTATTGTATCACAGTCAAAGCGAGAGGAAAATGTCAAACAGATGCTTTCAGATTTTCAAGAACAAGAAATGACCATAGTAAAAAATTTGAGAGAAATGCTTAAAGAGAAAGGTGAGAAATTAAGACTGAAGGATTTTAAAAAAACCTTGGTTAAAATTAAAAAAGAACAAGAAAATCAGCAAAAGGAAACTACGGATCAAGTGGGTACGGAGTTAATTAGAATGCAATCGGAAGTAAAAGA
>PFAV01000066.1:733-875 GCA_002773545.1 bacterium (Candidatus Gribaldobacteria) CG10_big_fil_rev_8_21_14_0_10_41_12
TGGTGGTTCAAATGAGGCAAAAGAAAAAGGTAAACCCCGTTTAGAAAGGGTAGGGCTTTCTAACAGGGTAAATATATAGTGGTAGATACTATAGAGGTTGGATAGGAGAGATTGAGATACGGAGAAACGATGAGACCATTTG
>PFAV01000066.1:941-3597 GCA_002773545.1 bacterium (Candidatus Gribaldobacteria) CG10_big_fil_rev_8_21_14_0_10_41_12
AAAACAACAACCCCGAAGCATCCCGCCAAGGCGGGAGCTACGGGGCAAGTTAAATACAAGATGATTCCCTGCGCTTTTTGTAAGGGAAAGGGAAAAGATCCTTTTAGAATTCCTTCTAAACTTTCAAATTGTCAGATTTGTTTAGGCAAGGGTAAAGTAGCTATTGCTGACATACCCCACGAAAAATGCACCGCCTGTAAGGGAACCGGGATTTTCGCGCATCATCGGCTTCCCTGTTCGGTTTGCAAAGGAAAAGGAGTAGTACCAAAAGATCATCGGAAAGGTCCTAAAGGATTAGGTCCAGATACGGGATTGCCGGAAATAGGGAACTATTAAAAATTACATAAGGAGGATTGTGATATACTCCTCCATTCAAAGGTCGAGGTTTAATCTTAACTCAATTAATTAAATTCCTAATTTCTAATTAACCTAATGTCTAATCAATGTCCAATACCAAAATACCCAATGCCTAAAAATAGTCATTTGGGATTTGATTAGTCATTAGAAATTAGTCATTAGGCATTATAAAAATATGTCCTGGGCACAAGAAATGAAAAATTTATCAGCTGGTATTAAAACCTCACATCAAGACAGAACGCAATTTATAAAGGGAAACGTAAGGGAAGTAAAGAATTTCCTTACCGAGAGTGAAGAGAAACGCCGAAAGGATTTTGATGTTTTACTTAAAGATATCCAAACCAAAGTTAAGGAAATAAAAGGAGATACTTCTAATCTTCTTTCCCGATATGACAAAGAAATGAAAGAGTTAGCTTCTGATTTAAAAGAATCAGCGGCTCATCTTAAAACATTTCTTAAAGAGAATGAAGAAAAAAGAATGGTTGACTTTAAAGAAATGATGAAGGATATTGCCACCGTGATTGGTGATATTGTTGCGGATGTTAAAACAATCAGAAAGTCAACCTCTCATCTGATGGCTAATTACCAAACGGAAAGAAAAGAAGCAGCTGGGTACTGGGCCGGTTTGAATGGAAAAACAAAGGCGCATCAGGTTAAGAAAGACCAAGAATAAATCCCGCACCTTGCTCGCATTTGAGTATTCAACCCAGCCAATATTCGCCTAACCCCGCCACTTAGGTTATTAGGAGGCGGGGCAACCACGGCGGAACGGTGGGGTATTCTCAAGATGCGGGATAAATAACAAAAACAAATTTTATTTTAAAGTAAACCCCGTTAAATCTGTATCGCTTGTTGGTGGCTTTAAACCACCGACTGCGATTGATTTATTACCGCCGATTTCATCGGAGGCTTTATTTAACGGGGTAAAGCTACTATGTCATATTTATCATTAGATGAAGAGCAGGCAATTATAGAACTACGCCCAATGTCTGGTTTTGTTGAGACTTCTTATGTGAAGCAATTTGTCCGTCGTGCCTTAAATTATATCAAGGCCGGTATACCAGTTCATTTTCGCGGACCAACCGGCAGTGGAAAAACCACTTTGGCTTTACATGTGGCCAGTAAGCTTAAAAAACCAGTCGTGCTGATGCATGGAGATGATGAGTATAAAACCTCTGATTTAGTCGGAGGCGAGCATGGCTATCGCTATCGCTATCTTAAAGATAATTTTATCGCCAGCGTTCTAAAGGTAGAGCAAGATATGGCCAAGCAGTGGATGGATAACCGTCTGACCATTGCCTGTAAATACGGATATACTCTGATCTATGATGAATTTACTCGTTCTCGGCCAGAGGCAAATAATATCCTCCTTTCTATTTTGCAGGAAAAAGTGATGGATTTACCAGCCCAAAGACAAGGAGATGAGGCCCATTACCTTAAGGTGCATCCGAATTTTTGTGTGATATTTACTTCTAATCCCGAAGAATATGCTGGGACCCATAAAGCCCAGGATGCTTTACGGGATCGGATGGTTACGATAGATGTCAATCATTTTGACAGAAATACTGAAGTGGCCATAACCCAGGCAAAATCAGGTCTTTCTCAAAAGAATACAGAAAAGATTGTCGATGTGGTCCGAGGGATGAGAACCAGCAATCCTTGTGAATTTCCTCCGACCATCCGAAGCTGTGTTACTCTGGCTAAAGCGATAGCAGTGAGTAAGGCAAAAGTGTCGGCCAAAAATCCTATTTTTCAAGAACTCGTTCAAGATATTTTGGTTTCTCAGACCACCCGTAGTCCTTGGTCTCCCCGGCGTAAGGAGATTGAAAATTTAGTCAGGAGCCTTATTAAAAAATATTGTTAAATATTTTTAAAATCTACTATGAAATCATCAATAAAAACTCTTCAAGGGATTAATAGCCTTCATGATGTCAGGACCTATACTGGAGCGGTGAAAAAAAGCGCCAAGCCAGCTCTCCCCACCACGGCTGTTTTAGAGTTGTATATGCGAAGGAACGAAAAAGATAGAATCACGAGTGAATTACAAAGATTAAAAAAAAGAAAAACCCAGCTGCAAACAAGGTTTCAAGATGTTGAAAAAGAAATGACAAAGCTTCTGGAGCAGGCGACCCAAACCGCGGTGGAAATTAGAGGCGAGCCAAAAAAAAACACCCAGATCACTTCTTCCAAAAAGAAGGGGAAGGTGGTTATCGGATATTAATGACTACCAATGAACAAAAAATTTTAGAGATTATCTGGAATTGGGGAGGCGAAGCAGCGGTGGATATTATAGCCAGAG